>JANQSK010000729.1 GCA_028284105.1 Anaerolineae bacterium | reverse complement strand
ATGTTTCTGATGTTGCATTGGATGCCAATGGCGTTTATTGGATGGGGGCAAGTGATGGCTTGCTTCAGTGGCAAGGAGGCGAATTTACACTCTTCACTCGTGACACGCATCCTGATTTGATCGATTTCTTTGGCCCAGACCATGTCGAAACGGCCGTTGATGGCACGCTGTGGCTTGGATTCCACTCGGACATTTGCCAATTTGATGCAACCACGATGAGCTGTCCACAGCTGTTTGATTTGGAAGACGATTTAGGTTTGGCGGATGGTGCTAGCATTGCCCATTTAGAAGCGACTGCTGATGGCGGCTTGCTGATGCACACCTTTGATGAAGGGTCTGCCTACTATGACGGTTCAGCTTGGACGACGTTTGTATTAGCCGATCAAACGCCAAGCAACTACTTCTATGAGCTATTTGAAGCAAGTGATGGCACGATTTGGACGATTGGGGACGGCACGCATCGTACCGATTTAGAGATGTCTAGCTACCAACGCTTCTCAGATTTCTGGGCAGATGATATTGCAGAAGACGCTGAAGGCAATTTGTGGATGGTCAATGGCTCTCGACTGGCGAAATTGAGCGGACAACAGCTTATCATCATGGAAGAAGAAGATGGTATTGTGCCACTTTCGTATGATGATATTGCCGTAGCCGATGATGGCACCGTATACATTGTGGGCTCAAATGGATATTCCATTGTGCAAGGCGACAACATTATCGCCGTTGGTGAAGACCAAGGCTGGGATTTAGGCTCGTTGCGAGATGTGCTTGTTGTTGACGGTGTGGCTTACGCTGGGACAGTGAATGGCTTAGTGACGCTTGATGGTGAAACGTGGACTGTTGTTTTGGATGAAACTTTTGTTGAGCTTCCAGATGACAATATCGGCGCGCTCAATGTGCTGTCAGATGGCACGATGCTCTTGGGTACGACGGAAGGGTTGGCCATGTTTAAAGATGGCGTGGTAACGGCCGTTCCTGAAGTGCTAGGTTCTGTACAAGACATTTTTGTGACCGAAGACGACCAAATTCACATCGTGACTATCGACTTCCGTGATGGCGGCTACTATCACTTTGATGGAGCTGCGTGGACATATCGACCTGCAGAAGAGTTTCCAATGGAAAGCCTTCGTACTGTTATGGTTGATGCGGCTGGTACCGTTTGGATTGGTTTAGGAGACACCGGCTTGGGTGGTGCAATATACCGCATCGTTCCATAAATTGTGTCACGATGATGTCACAACACTGCCGTATCCTATCCAATGTAACGATGATTTGGAGGTAATATGAATCAAGACCATTTGAGAATTCAATCAACATTAGGTGACTGCTTCTTTGATCTATTTCAACAAAGTGGTGATGATGGCAAATCCCTTTACGATGAAATAGTGACATGGATTAAGGATACGCTTTTTGAAATTGGAAACGCCGATTTGGAAACAGTCAACTGATTGAAACCATCTCTAATTTCAGAACCCCTTATTTGTTTATTTGAAAACCAAAAAAGTATCTTGAAAAAGAATTGACTGAATTTTGGTTTTCATCGGGTAAATTTCATATTTCCAACTTGTCTTATTTCAAGATGTTTTGTGAAATTTACCCAGTAGACAGACGGATACCCACGAGGTATCCGTCTTTTTTTATTTTGGCGAAACCACGTGTCTCTACATACAATTAAGGAAACGGAAAGAATTTTCTAATTAACGAACGAAGTGATCTATGCCAGAATTGAAGGTAAATAGCCTTGTCCTCTACAAAAATCGCCCCGCCCTTGTTAAAGAGATCGGCGCAAAAAAAATAAGCCTTACCACTGAAGATGGTAAAGCCAGCGTCCGTCCTAAGGACGTTGCGGTTTTGCATTCTGGGCCGCTTGCCGCCTTATCCCAATTGACCTCACCCGACGGTGATTTTGAGACAGCCCGAGAGTTGATGATGGGGGAGACGACAACAATTGAAGAGCTTTCTGAACTGGCATATGAAGCGTTTACACCCCAAACCGCTTGGGCCATTTGGCAATTGGTGGAAGATGGTCTTTATATTCATGGTTCCCCTGAACAGCTCCATATTCGTACGGAAGATGAAGTTGAAGAGATTCAACAAGTGCGCACTGCAAAAGCGGCTGAGGCTGAAGCATGGGATGGGTTCGTTGCGCGCGTTCGTCAGGGTGCAGTTGAAGAACAAGACGGCCGTTTTTTGCAAGACCTCATCGCCTTTGCCAACGGTCAGCAAAAAAACAGCAAACTGCTCAAAGCGCTCAAACAGTCCGAATTTGTTGAAAATGCACATCAGCTCCTGCTCAACTTAGGGCTGTGGGATGAAAATGTTAATCCTTACCCCATTCGAGCAGGTGTGGCGGTGAATTCAGCCAAAGTGACCATCGCTGAACTGCCTGAAGAAGAACGACGTGATTTAACCCACTTAATCTCTTTGGCCATCGATGATGAAGGGAGTAAGGATCCAGATGATGCAATTAGCTGGGACAACGGCCGTATTTGGATTCA
Organism: Anaerolineae bacterium; assembly: GCA_028284105.1. Taxonomy (GTDB): domain Bacteria; phylum Chloroflexota; class Anaerolineae; order Promineifilales; family Promineifilaceae; genus QQUD01. The sequence continues at coordinate 227 of JANQSK010000729.1, read as the reverse complement.
TATTGCCGATGTCGCTGCCATTGTGACGCCGGATAGTGCCGCAGATGTTGAAGCACGGGACCGCGGAGCTAATCTTTATCTGCCTGAGGGCACCATCACGATGCTACCTGAAGAGGCAACGGCCGTATTAGGACTGGGTCTGCAAGAAACCTCTCCTGCCCTCTCTTTTGGATTAGCCTTAAACGAGGGGGGCGAAATTGAAGAGTTGGAAATCACTCCAAGCTGGA
>JANQSK010000727.1 GCA_028284105.1 Anaerolineae bacterium | reverse complement strand
GTTCACCGCAACCTTGATGACCCTAATTCTGTGTTGGTTTACAGCCAATTTGCAAATGCAGAGGCCGCAAGGGCGTTTGTTGCACTGTTAAGCAGTGATGAATCGCGAGAAATTTCGGCCGTTTCTGGCAGCATCCCAGAATCATTGACCGTTTGGACTGGAGAAGATGTTTAACGAAATATCCATCACTGACTGTATCCACTTTGTACCCCCTTATCCGGTTAGAAAGGGTACCGAAAAGTCCGTTAGTTATGGCTTACTTTTCAAATAAAGCGATTCAAAAAGGAGATTAAAAAATGTTTTATTTAGTAAGTACTTTAAATTGTGCAGATGCTGATGCCTTTATTAAGTCAGTTGGGGCGCTTCCGCAAGAATTTCTGGATGAGTGGGGCATCGCGGAGAACAATGTTTATCGTAGCGTCGATGAAAATGTCGCCATCATTGTTAATGGATATAAGACATTGGAAGCCGCTCAGAAACATCAAGCAGAATTGGATAAGCCTGAGTTGCGTGCCCAGCACAAGGAACAATTAGGCGTTGACTCATACGACCTTTTGCTTGTTGATAGACGCGTCGCTCGATAAGTTTTGGTCGATTCTGGCAGGATTATAAAACCTTGATTCAGGAGACAATGATGCAAATTGAACTCGTTGCTAAACCTAGTGCACCCCAATCAAATGGTGGCTTTGTGGCCCAAAAACAATCTGTAAAAAACCGTCATCTATTGAGACAACTCAACATTCAAAGAGGCTGGAAGGTTTTGCTGTTGACTGTTGTGAATGAGGAAGATGTGTCGTTTTTAGCCCGATGTGTGAGCCATCAAGGTGAACTTATCGTGTTGGATTCTGATATGTCTGCCTTAAATCGAATTGAATGGCAAAAAAAGAACGGGGCCTTTAAATCGGCAAAATTGACTGGTGACATGATGCACACGGCTTTTTACCCACCCAAGCGGGTTGATCTACCCATTGCCACGGCCGAATTTGATGGCGAAACGATTCCCTATCCAGATGATTATTTTGATGCTGTTTTGTGTAGCCGCTGGGGCGTAGAAACGGCCGTTTCACCAGAAATGATCAAACAGGCGCTCTATCGAGTCGTGCGACCGGGCGGCCTAGTGTTCTGTCCAGCTTGAAATGATGAGAATCGAAATGAACAGAACCTGAGGTTTCGTCTACCTTTTTGGCAAATTTTAGCCATCAAATCAGGGTAGACGAAACACTAGTCGCAATTTATTGAGATTGGCAATTATTAAAGAGACAACCTGCGCCACAGGTGCACTAGATGAATGTAAATAGCGCGGGTTAGAGGGAGGCCGCTCCCCAGAGCCAAACAATCTGACGAGGCGGAAAAAGATGATGATTAAACCAATAGAACATGCGAAGACAAGATATTGTAGCCCGATTAGCGATTCGGCCCGATGGCATGCGTTTGAGCCTCGCACAGGGGACATCGTTGTCAATACACCGCCAAAATCAGGCACGACATGGACGCAGGCCATTCTTGCCATGCTGATCGCTGCGGACCCTGAGGTTGATGCACAGACCTCTATGAAGAGCCCGTGGATTGACATATGCTCTCGCCCCCTCGAAGACGTTATGGCACGCCTTGAGGCGCAGGAACATCGGCGACAGGTAAAAACTCATACGCCGTTTGATGGTCTGCCCTATTGGAACGAACTGCGCTATATAGCAGTGTATCGTCATCCGATTGACATTCACTTCTCGATGAGAAAGCACGTACGCAATATGACGAGCGATATCTTTGATCATCTCTTCTCCGAAGATCCTTCAGTAAGCTTTCGTATTTTTATCGAGGAGCAGGAGGGCGAAGGGTCGCTTCAGGGCATCGTGACGCACTACAAGGAGTCGCTAGCGCGCCAGTCGCGAGAAAACTTACTTCTCCTTCATTACGCCGACATGTTGCGTGACCTAGCCAACGCCGTTGACAAAATCGCAGACCATGTTGGTCTCTCGGCCGATCCCGATTTGATGTCCGCAATCGTTGATGCTGCAATGTTCGATAGGATGAAGGCGAACGCCCACAGATTTACGCCATCAGCAGGGCAAGGAGTCTGGAATCAAGACGCAGCATTCTTCGACAGTGGCACATCAAACAAATGGGAAGGCCAACTTACACCTGATGACCTCAAAGCCTATGATGAAGTCATTTCAGCTCTACTTAGTCCGGACGAACGCGATTGGTTAGAGTGGGGTACGGTGTAGATTTCGACTCACCAAGTGGCTGTTGGTGACAAACTTTAAAAACAGCCCGTTACTTCAAAAGAAAGGAAAAATAAAAATGACAACGATTATGAGTGTGAAATGCAAAATGAATGACCTGAATGCGTTCAAGCAAGTTTATGAAGCAAGTCTTGAAAACAATGAACACGTTGGCATTATTGCAAGCACCATGTATCACGACCCTAATGATCCAAACATGATCACCGTCCTGCATCAGTTTAAAGATTTAGAGACGGCGCAGAAAACGGCCGTGATGTGGGGCAGTGAAGAGGTCAAAGCGGCAATTAGCGAACAAGGTTATGCGCAAATGGACACTTTTGAATTAAATGTCCTTCATCCCGTTGCATAACCTGCCATTGAGACAAAAATATCAACTCAGAAAAGCGTTTCTCAAAATGTAGGGTCGAGGCATGCCTCGACTCTACTAGCTCATAGCTATTTTCAAAAGGGTCTAGCACATTACCGAAACGGATAAGGGAGAATTACCATGAGTGATTACGATCCAACAAAAACATCAACAGGACATCAACTATCTGAAGGTACCTACTTAGATAGTCATTTTCAGGCAATGCAACCAGAGTATGAAGCGATGATCCGTTCGGTTGGCATCCAACCTGGCTGGCGCGTTTTGGATGCAGGTTGTGGGGGCGGTAGCTTTCTACCGCATCTAGCTGAATTGGTTGGCGAAACTGGGCATATTAGCGCTATCGATCTTGCACCTGAAAATGTAGCGAAGGTAAAGACCCTAATCGAAGAGCAGCCATTGGGTTGCCCGATTGAAGTAGAGATTGGCAACCTGACAGCTTTGCCGTATGAGGATAACCAATTTGACGCAATTTGGTGTGCCAACATTACCCAGTACTTGACCGCAGAAGAGCTTGATAAGATGTTCGCGGAATTCTGGCGGGTGGTTCGACCAGGCGGGACGGTGGCGATTAAGGAGTTTGATTTAACGTCATTTACGTTCGCCCCCTTTGATCAAAGGTGCATTTGGCGACTCCACGTTGGCGAACCGGCGCATGGTGCGCTGCGGTCGTTCCAACTGCCGACGTGGCTAAAGCAATGCGGTTTTGTTGAGGTCGATTGCAATACATTTCTCAGTGAACGGTCTCACCCTTTGCGCCCGATGGAACTGACATATTTTCAGGCCATATTTCGAGGTCAGGCGCAAATAGCGATGCAGTCGAACATTTCTAAACAAGATAAAGATGCTTGGCTAGCCGTCACCGATTTTAAGTCACCCGACCATGTTTTGAAGCACCCTGATTTTTACTGGAGAGAAAACCATATTTTGGTTGTTGGACAAGTACCGGACAATCAAACAAAGAAGGTACAAAGTGAAAATGGATAAGCGGCTCATCTATCCATCATTACCGCAAGGCAAAGTTTACAAGGTGCATGGTCGGATGGAAATGATTAAAAGAATTTCCAAATTTCTAGCGCGGATAAAAGATATTCTGCTCTATTTTCCATCCTTCCTCATGCAAATGATGGGCGAAGCGATGATTCAATACATAGAACAGAAACCGGATCGCGTGAATAGGTATGTAAGTAAGAAAGAAGACGGTGTAGAATGACTTGATGATGCAGAGTTCTCACTTAAATTTGCTAAACAAAACCTATCAACAATATGGTCAAAAGTTGGGTTGGCAGTTAGACACCTTACGAACAGAACCGCAGCATGATGGCTCGTTTCACGTAGAAATTGATGAAGATGGATATCATTGGGTTGTCACAGAGCGCGGGCTGGAATTAGAGCGCCATATTTTTGATAGTGATGAACACATTTTGGAGCATATTTTTATTCATCTCAGCTTTTGGGCTGGGGTGGAATTTGAACTTAAACACCGAGATGAAACAGAGGATGGTCGCAGAAAGATTTTTGCACACCAACTACAGCTGCTTAAAAAGTTAAACAACAACTGGGCCATGACGGCAGAAAAACAAATTGCAGCGATATTAGAGCAACACCCCTATCGTGATTCGTTTTAGCCTCAATCAAATTCCATCTATAATAGTGTTATGAGTGATGGGTTTCTGCAAACGAAGCTGTTTATCCCGCCTTTACGGCCGTTACTTGTTTCGCGCAACAGACTCTTTGAGGCTCTCAAATACAACTCCCACAGCAAACTCACTTTGATCTCAGCGCCCGCTGGGTTTGGCAAAACAACCTTAGTCGTGGCGTGGCTTTCTGAACTTCAGAGTCAATCCGCTGAACAGTTAGCTTGCTGGTACTCCCTAAATGACAAAGATAATGAACTGACGCGTTTTTTAACCTATCTTCTAGGTGCGATCCGCACTGCTGTTCCACAATTTGGTAGTAGTTTGCTATTGGCTCTGCAATCGGCCCAGCCCCCAAACGAAACGGCCGTTACCCAAACGCTTCTCAATCAGCTGGCTGATCTGAATCAACCCCTTGTATTCGTTTTGGATGATTATCATCTCATTACGAATACGGCCGTTCATGATGTTTTGACGACCCTGATCGAATATTTACCTCCCCATATCCAGTTCATCATGACGAGCCGGGAAGATCCCCCTTTGCCGTTACCACGATGGCGCGTTCGTGGGCAACTCACCGAGATTCGTGCAGATGATTTACGCTTCAACCAAGAAGAAGCGGCACATTTTTTTAAACAAACAATGGGTCTTCAACTTGATCCGCAAGATGTCAATCATTTAGAAAGCCGCACAGAAGGGTGGGCCGCTGGTCTTCAACTGGCGGCGCTGTCATTGCAAGGTCAAGCTGATATTGCTAAGCAGGTTTCTACATTTTCTGGAACCGATCGGCATATTGCTGATTATTTGTTAGCTGAAGTGCTTGATAGCCTATCGGCTGAACTCCAACACTTCTTGCAACAAACGGCCGTTCTTGACCGCCTTTGTGCTCCGCTCTGTGAAGCATTATTAGCTGATACACAAAATACCCATGCGCAAACGCTGCTTGAGCGGTTGGAAATGGCAAACCTCTTTTTGATTCCGCTTGATAATCAGCGACGATGGTATCGATACCACCATCTGTTTGCAGAACTGCTGAGAGAGCGATTGCTGCGGGATAGGGGGAAAACGGCCGTTATCGAACAACATAAACGAGCCGCATCCTGGTTTGAAAGCCAAAACCTACTGGAAGAAGCAATTCAACACGCCTTTTATGCGAACGATATGGATTATGCAGGG
>JANQSK010000725.1 GCA_028284105.1 Anaerolineae bacterium | reverse complement strand
CCATGAGACATCGACAACAGCCTGATTTGCCTGGGTAAAAGCACCATAATATCCAAAAGCATCACTATTTAAATCAAAGACTTTGTCTGTGGATGTATTCACCGTTGCATCCCCAACGGGTGTATGTGAATTATCGAAAACTTGCCCCTGAATGCTCCATCTATAAATGTAAACGGTATTATCAACTCCATCCCAGCTTTCTTGATTTTGTGCTAAATCTAGAGCACGAACTTGGAAATCAATGACGTCTTCATCTGCAAAGTCGTCAAAAAATGCGCTTGTTTGGGTTGAGTCAACAAACCAATTAACCCAGCTTCCCCCATTTTTTCGATAGCGTACATCATAGTTGAGTATGCCAGATTGGCCTGGATCCTCGCCTCCCCAACGCACCTCGAATGGACCATTATTTTTCTCGAACTGTGGATTCATTGAAAAGAAGCTTTCTGGGGGAAGAGATTCAACGGTTGTTTTCCCATCAAATGAAGACCAGGGTTCATGATTATATGCTTGGTCAACCGCCTGACTCCTGAAAAAATACGTTTTTCCCCCCAACCCGGTATATTCCGCTGTTGTACCTGTTGTATCAGACAACCAATTCGTCCAGCTTCCATTGGACCCCACTTTAACTTGCACGTTGTAATGGAGAAGTCCCGCCCCTCCAGAATCATTCCCACCCCAATTGACTCTAAAGGTGCTAGGTGATTGTTGTGCAAGTCCAGAAATTGAAGAGTTCGGGGGTACATTGTCGGTTGTTGTCCAGCTGGGATGCCACTCAACCGTTTCAGAACTTAAACTAAGCAGCGATCCACCCGAAATAGGTATGGCTTCAGCATAAGCTCCTTCCCAATACCAATTGCCTTGAATAAAAACAAACTTGATTTCTGTATACGTAACGTACTTTCCATCTGGAGACCACCCGCTTGCCCACGTATCAATATTACCGGCTTTGTGGATCTGCTTCCGGATATTGGTTCCATCGATGTTCATTGTCCAGAGCTCTTGCCAACCATCGTTATCAGTATCTGCATCAAATGCTATTTTTTGACCATCTGGTGAAAAGTGGGGACGAAAGCTAGTTCGATATGTTGTGAGTTGTCGGATATTGGATCCATCTGCATTCATTAAGTGGATACGAAATCCACCACTTCGTTTAGAGACAAAGGCGATTGTTTGACCGTCAGGAGACCAGGCTGGCATGCCATCATACTCTCTATTGGAAGTTAAACGCTGAACCCCCGATCCGTTGGCATTCATGACGTAGATATCAGCTTGTCCATCCCGATAAGATTCAAACAATATTTTTGAGCCATCAGGTGACCATGTAGGATTCCCATCATCGGCATCATTTGCTGTTAAAGGGACATGGTTGCCGTTACTCAGATTCATCGTATAAATCTCATAATCTCCATTTCGATATGATGCATAAGCAAGCTTATTCCCCCCACGATTTAATTCAGGATGAATATCACTCCCACCGTGATTCGTCACTCGATATTGGCCCGTCCCATTACTGTTACCAATGATGACGTCCCAGTTCCCATTTCTGTAGGACTGTAAAGTGACCTTGGACCAGGCCGAAACATTTTCAGCGGCAAAATTTGGGGTATATGGAATCGGTTTGGATTCTTGAAAATTAGCTTGCGGTAGCTCGTGACGGGTTAAGGGGTCTGGTGTGCTTGTTGTATCTTCTGATTCGGCTTGAATCGATGAGGCCGCAAGAAGTAATAAGACAACAAGCATCCAAAGATTTCTAGCGAGTGTTGATAAGGTTGGCATGTATTCCCTCCAATGACGTTTGCTTTCCATGAATGTAGCTCAACACGCATGACTCTTAACTTAAGATTGATTAGTTAAGCCAATTCATTAAACGTAAATAGCAAGACTTTTTCGACGTCAATTTGTTGTTTTAGGGATTTTTAGAGTTTAAAACAGGTTCTTAAATGAAAGGTTGGCTATGGAAAGGAAACGGCCGTTTCTTAATCAAAACACGATATTCTATTCCGCATCAGTTAAATCAGGAGCCACAGCGTACAACAGAGGGGGACTAAACGAAACGGCCGTTTCTCATAAAAGCCAAACGCTTTTGATACATTATTAATTGAAGTTCATATTAGAATATTTCTGGTTTTGGGGAAATAATTTCAAAGTCTGACTGACTTAAACTATGTCTATTAGGGAATTGAGCTCATGTTAAGAGGCCATTATGAAATTTAAAAGAGTTCGAAGAACAACGATTTTTATTACATTACTTTGGTTATTTACTCATTCGATTTGGATAGCCTCAGCTTTTGCCCTAACGCCCCCAATTGTCATCTCGAATATTGAAGGGGTTCCAGAATTTGATTCAAATATAGAAGCATTTGTTTACCACGTTGAGCATAATAAATGCTATTTCAATGATGACGCGGAAATACGAACGGACATTCATCGTGGACACTTTGGACTTATGTTTAATTTTGCTATGGATTATGCTTACATCATCCGAGTAAATAATAGTCTCATGATTGCCTGTGTTTTAGATTAGCAATTGTACTATTTTGAATCTGATTTTAAGAGTTAAGCAAAGATTCGAAACACATCTTTTCATGTATTGAAAATTCCTGCATCAAAAAAATTCAGGAAAATGAGTGGCTCCATTTGAGGCTATTTTTTGAATAGCGTAGGCTTTGACTTTAGAATTCCTTGCCACATCATTCCATTGGAATACAGCCCGACGACGAACAACTTCCTTTCGTAAATCTTCTGGACATACTAATTCTGTCCTTGACGGTCGAGGGCTCCAAGCAAATCGGCCGCAGTCTACTATTTGCTTTCCTTGATTAGAAACTTTAGCACGCAACAATCCATAAGCAGCGTTTGGTGAAGGCTGAACACTATCTGCAACTATATCTAATTCCAGAATAATTTTTTCATCTCTTAGAATAGTCTGAACATTAGCAAGGGATGATTCATAGTCATAAACAGGTACCTGAAGTTCTATTTGCAATCTATCCCCTGATATTAAGGCAGGCCGTGTCTTCAATTCCGACACAGGATCAACGAGCTCAGTGAGATTAATTTGAAAGATTTCTTGAGGTTGTAAAAATATGGGTTTTTGATTATCAACTTCTCGATATAACTTTACTTTATTCCCATTTTGTTCTATCCGCTTAAATTGCACTATACCTGGTTGATTATCTGCCACACTCTCTGGTGCTAAAATGTTTTGGTCACGATCATCATCCCAATCGTAGCGAATAGTCATATCACTATATACGTTATATTCTTTCCGATCAGCAGCTAGTAAAACTTGGTATGCTGTTAGCTCATCATCTTCAAAAATCTGCAATATGCGTGGCGCATGTGCCGCAAGAGTAGCCAGTTGCCTGTTATATTCAGGATCTTCAAACTGCACAAAGGTTGGTGACAATGGCAGCTGAGAATTCTCATCCCCCATTTGAAGAGGTAAATGCATATACTGATAAAATCCTTCAGGTGTACTGGGATGATGTGCTGCAATTGTTATAAATGAAACATGACCTATGCTTTGAGCAGCAACTATTTTTTTAGTCTCTTCAGTGATTGCTAACTTAAGCTTTCCATCCGTTAAATCTAGATCAAAAAACGAATCTCTTGAGGTAAAATTAATGACCTCTTCATCTGGTTCATCATCCCCTTCAAGAATTTCGACTTTATTTAGTGATGAGTTAAAGAATCCATCCCGATAATCTAATTTAATCGTCCATTCATCCATTCCAATTTGTGACTGATTAGCATCGCTTTCTTGCATTGAGTCATCGGATTTAAACTTAAGTAAGACTTTCCCATCCCAACTCGGTGAGATCTTACCTTGCGGAGGTTCAACGAGCTCGATTTTCAATCTTTGGGGACCATGTACCCCGCATTCAATTAAAAAGGCTTCA
>JANQSK010000720.1 GCA_028284105.1 Anaerolineae bacterium | reverse complement strand
AGAGTGGCTTACAAGTGCTGAGGCATTGGGGGTTGCACGTCGTAGCCAATTAAATGGAAACGACCGTTCCTCTCTCCCCCGAGTAAGAGAAGGGGATTGGGAAGTGGTTTATGCGTAGTCGACGTTTCTCTTCCGTAAGGCGGCGAGCAGCAAGTCCTGCTCGTCGCCGAGTGCCAATTAGATTACCTCGAAGAACGATGTTGAAAAAAAGGCCTTCACTGCCGATTAAAAGGGTAAGAGTCAGTAGACGCAGAATGCCTGTGAAAGTTCGAAGTCGTTTAATGTCAAAAATAGGTAAATATAAAACATCTAAATGGCCAAAGAGGATTACCCCCTCACCACGAGCAGTTGTTTATTATCGAAGACGTCCATGGAGAAGGTATTCACCAAGAATTATAGTTTCTCATAGTCGTCCATTGTTTGATGACTATGAGCCAATTTCTAACCATGTAATAAGTGCGGCTCAAAGTATCTTGAGAAGACAAGGGTTGGGATATGTATTACGGTCGAATTATCTGATAAGGTCAAACTCAAAGCTGGTTAATTTCATTAATCGTTATTATCGTGTAGAAGGGTTTGAACATGTTGTTCGTTTATATTTTCAAAGAGTAAATCAACGCTCAACTGCAAAAATTTTAATTAAACTAACAAACCGATTAACTCAAAATGACCCTCAGCCTTCAGACAATATCCGGTTTTATCAAACAACAACATTTGATTCAAATGGAGATCCTAAAAAATCTGTGATTCTTGTTTACAGAACTATCCATTATTTTGCTTTGCCATGGACACGAATTTACACGCTTTCTACGAGGAAACTACTTAGCCGAATGACGAAGATGTTTGATCGACCAACGAAAGTTAGGATAGTGTTTGATAGAGCTCGCCTACCATTATCAAGAGCAAACATAATCCATCGAATTAAAAATTTAGTTTTTCAGCAATGGCGTTCTCGATATCAAAACTGGTATAAGTATATTCCTAACATGATCAGATTTGTTTAATTTCAATTTTCTGAAACAGAAAATCATTATTAGTTTTTGTAAGACATGTATTGAAAGCGTATGGATTTATTAAGAAGAGAGGCACCGCGAGTCTAATAAAAGCACTTGGGATTAAATATGGCTACTCAAAACGTAAGACCGTTAAGTGTTTCAATTGAAAGTTTTCATGCTGGGGAAAGATGACTGTTGCTGCAGCTGATCATAGAAGGCCCTATAACCCAGAATTGTATATAATGTTCAAAAACATATTGGAAATACTTGATTGATCCAAAAGAAAAAAGATATGGTAATCAAGATAGGCTTAACGAGGCCAAGGAAGTAATTAAATCCTGCAAAATTGAAAACCTTCAAGATGTAAAAAAATATGTTATATGATGGAACATGTTTTCAGGAAGTGCAACAAGCAGCAATTGGTGCTTACATTAAATGAGTAGCGAAATTAGAGAATTTACAACAAACTTTAAACACGTTTCTTATTGCCCGTTGCCCATTTTCTGGGGTCTGATCCTTGATCAGTGAATCGATAAAGGGGAGCGGTTGCCAAAAGTCAAAAACAATGTTTAACCTCAACAAGTTTTTGTAACGTAAATCAAGCGTTGTCTGAAATTAAATGAAGTTGCTATTCTCCCTTCTTGCGTGGCCAGAAAATGGGCCAAATCCAAATATAAATGATTACGATTGCAACGAATATTTGAGCTAATAGGTTCATCCATTCAAGATTCATAAAAATTGCCTTCTTAGTTAATAACCACTAATCTGAAATTGAGTAAGGTCTAGAATTTAATTTGTCTTCACCATTATATCGTAGAGTCAAACCATTGAAATTCTAAATTACTGGTAGCGAATTCTGGGATTAAGATAGACGTAGAGAATTTCGGAAATGAGCTGAGTGGCCATGGCAATGACGAGAAGAAGCATTGTACCAGCCTCAAGGGCAGCGACATCTTTAACCAGAGCTGCAGTGAGTAAATAGCGACCTAGACCTGGAAACCCAAAAATTTGCTCGACAATGACCAACCCCCCAATCAAAAAATTAACATGTAGCATCATGATCGTAATCGGTGCGAGCATGGCGTTTTTCAAAGCATGCTTCATTATCACACGTCGCTGTGGAAGGCCTTTTAAAATGGCGGTGCGAATGTAATTCTCATCTAAAACTTCAATCATGCTGGCTCTCGTGATGCGTAAAATGTAGCCTAACTCAGCTAAGGTCAAGGTCGCAATGGGTAACACTAATAGCTTTGGCTGCTGGAAAAGGCTTTGGTCTGGTGCAATGATGGTAGTTGGAGGAACCCATTGGAGCCACAAACCAAAAATCAGAATCAAGAAGATGCCACTGACAAACTGGGGCGTCATCGTTGTCACAATACCGATCAAGGATAAAACTCGATCAAGCCACCCGCCATTGTTTAATGCAGAGATGACGCCTAATGCAAATGACATGGGCATGATCAACACAAAAGATACAAACGCCAAAATGGCTGAATTGGTCAAGCGTCGCCCTAATATTTCAGCCACAGGACGCTTATCGTATATGGAAATGCCAGGATCAAAACGGAGCATCCCTTTTTGTAAAGGTAAATAATCTACAGGGGCTGAGCGATCAGTTGTCCAGCCCCCTTCAGTAAGCACAAGTGATACCTCATCATTGTTTTGAATCCACATGCCAACGCGACTTTTATCATAAACACCCCAGAATATTGACTCTCCATCTTCGTTCAATACCCATTGATCGTCAGGGTGCTGAATAAGAGTGATGGAACCATCTGGTTGTAATTGTTGTCGCATAATTTGATTTCTATCTTGGATGAGTGTTCGATAAAGCGTGCCATCATCAGCAACGGCCCACCAACCTAATTGACCTGTATTATCTCGATGCTTTGTCACAGGGCGGCCAATGAGTCTTGAAGCTTTGAGGTCGCTTCCGAATAACCATCTTTGGTAGCGAGTTACGGCCTTATCATCAAGTCCGAATTGATTGTTAAATGATGATTCTTGCTCTGGAGTGATAAGCACACCCAAAATGTTAAAGGCAATATTGCCGGGAGCGACCTCAGCGATCCAGAAAACGACCACTGAAAGCACCCAAAGTGTCAAAAGCATAACAACAATTTTTCGGGCAATAAATTTGAGCATTGGACGAATTCTAGCATCATTTTAAAGTTCAAAGGAGCTTTCAATTTAAGACTGTTTGATGTTAATTGTGATAAATAATTGCCAAAATTGATCTTATAATTCAATCGTTAAAATTGATTGCAAAGGAAATCTAGATGCTTGTCATTGCTGCTTTGTTGTTTCTTGCCTCTCTCTTATCAATCCAGATGCCAAAATTAATTGCGCTGCAATCCTACCGAGATGAAGTTGTGGGATACGATAAAGCAGTTCAGAAATTGTCTTCCGAGCCGATGGGGCCGTTAACGCAATCTCTCATTACGTTTGGTTCTCTTTTTATTTTCCTCCCGTTGATTGTGGCAATTCCTATCTTAAATCCTCTTCTGTTCATTTTTCCAGCGGGGACTGCCCTTATTAAAGGTCTACTTGGTGTCCGAACACAGCTTGTTGATTTAAGCCGAGGCGCTTTTTATGCGGATAAATTTATTTCCGGTGATTTGGCACGACGTTTGGCTACATTTCAACTTGTTATAGTGATGTTACTTATTTTGTTTGCCTATCTTTTAGTCGGAGATTTTCGAATCGATTTGTAATATTGGGCTTGAATAGAGGGGCTGATGTTGTGAAGACCGCAATTTTGTGCAAGACAGGCAGCATATGACGTGTTACGCTTCTAGCAACGAGTGATTAATGAAAAACGGCAAGGAAACTTCCCAATTTTGGCGGCACACCCAGCTAGGCGTTGACTTGATGCAGGC
>JANQSK010000717.1 GCA_028284105.1 Anaerolineae bacterium | reverse complement strand
CATTTGACAATCACTTCTGGAGCGCCAATGCATCTGCCTACCGATTGGGGCTCGACCCAAATGACCGCTGGGTGAGTTGCTTGCCCCTTTATCACGTGGGTGGATTAGCGGTCATTTTTAGAAGCTGCCTGTACGGAACGGCCGTTATCTTGCACCAAAGATTCGATCTTGACGCCATTAATCACAGCCTCGATACGCACGGTGGCACCTTGATTTCAGTTGTGCCCACCATGCTTTATCGGCTTTTAGAATCACGTACCTACTGGCCAGAAACACTCCGCTTAATTTTAGTCGGCGGTGCCGCTGCCTCTCCTGAGCTTGTAGAAAAAGCCAACAACTTACCTAGACAACAAACCAACATCAATGGCTCCCTGAATGCTGCTAAAAACTCACCAAATCACCCCATCACCAAATCACCCCATCACCCCATTGTTGCGACATCATACGGCCTTACCGAATCTGCCTCACAGCTGGCAACCCAAACGCCGGCCGACACGGTTGGCAAACCGGGCAGCGTAGGCAAACCGCTCATGTTCAGCTCAGTGCGTGTCGTCGATAAAAACGGCCGTTCTATTCCTACAAACGACATTGGCGAAATTGTTGTATCAGGTCCAACCGTGATGCAGGGCTACTTTGCGAATGCCGAAGCGACAGCCAAAACTATTCAAAATGGGGAACTTTACACGGGAGATATGGGATATCTTGATGAAGATGGGGATTTATGGCTTGTGCAGCGACGCAGTGACATTATCGTCTCTGGTGGGGAAAATATCTATCCTGCTGAAGTTGAAAAGACGCTCATTAGCCATCCTGCGATTAAGACGCTCTGTGTTGTGGGCGTACCTAACTCAGAATGGGGCCAAGCTGTAGCAGCCATGATTGTTCTTGAAGAAGGAACTGCTCTCAACGAGGATGGGTTGCTCAGTTATGGACGACAACATCTTGCAGGTTACAAACAGCCGCGACATATTCAATTTGTGCCGTCACTCCCCCTTACCGGCTCAGGGAAAATTCACCGCAAAAAAATTAAAGAGTTGATGACTGATTACGCCGGATAATTATTTTCAAGCTTTACGGATTTGCTAAAAACGGTAAGAAGAGGTTCTTGACGGTCACTTGAACGGCCGTTCCCGCATGCACATCATCTCCATTCAAAAAGCCATCCACACGTAAAGTTGGTGTAAATGTACCTTCCCGTAAATAAAGATGGGATGGGTTTTCAACCACCGATGCATTGCCATCCCCAAAATCCCATTCGTAATTCACGGGTACATCCCCAACAATGATGGATTGGTTTGTAAAATCCGCAGTGTCGGGGAAGGTGATATTGGAATTAGAAATGGAATAATCGGCCGTTAAGCTCACGGTGTCATACCCAAACGGCACAAACATCGGCCCACCAAAGCAAGGATACGACTCAGGTGTCGGCTCACCAGACACCGTCCAGCAATAGTTTTCTGAAGCATTGTCTAGATTAACCTGCGTGTCGTGTTGAGCCACATACCAAATGATCACATCTTGATTTTGAATGGGTTCATCATCCACATAGTAGTGAGGCCCCTGAACATGATCATCTTCACAGCACAGTCCGCCAAACACAGGTAAATCGGTCACGCCTTCAGCGTCATCCCGCTGCGTGAGGTAGACAAACGGTTCATCCCCGCGCCCAGCATCGTTAAACTGCCCATAGCTCGGTTCAAGATAAAAGCCTTCGCCGTTCTGATTCATCAGCCACAGCATGGCGTCATTCTCTGCCAATGGATGTCCAGCCGGACCAAAACTGTCGTCTGGTGAGAGATACAGCTCGTTGGCCGGTTGCACCCAACGGCTCCCGCTCCAATATCCAACTTGCTCTTGACCAGTTGCATCAAGCGCTAAATCCACCCGAAGGACAGAGCGATACACTGGAAAAAAGCCGCAGCCGCGTCCGTAGGCACCGCTCACCAAGCGAAAACGGCCGTCTCCATAAAACTGCATGCGTTGCTCATACCGATAATGGCACGCCTCACCCCATTGACTCATGCGAAAATCCTGCACCACTTCAAATCCAACCGTGACATTATCCTCAACTAAATTGAGTGTTTGCGTTTCGCCAAAGGGGAAAATAAAGAAACCACCGCCACCGCCACCGCAGCCCGTCACGTCCAAAAAGCCCGCAAATTGATAGGTGCCATTGTAATCAACGTGCCACTCAACAAGCTTGGCACTGTCGATGATATTACGGCCGT
>JANQSK010000576.1 GCA_028284105.1 Anaerolineae bacterium | reverse complement strand
GCTTGCAGACGCTCTATGACTTAACGTTGGACGGCAATGATATTGATTACTTTTCGGGACTCGCCAAAGTCGGGCAAACAATATCGATTGAAACGGCCGTTTATGGTGGCCTGGATACGAAAATCACATTGTATTGGGCGGGGTATCAGCTTATCTCCAATGATGATAAAGCCCCTTTGGATACAGGCTCTTTGGTTACCTTCACGGCACCGGGAGATGGCTGGTTTACGGCCGTAATTGAGCAGGTGGGGCCGGTAGAAGGGTCGTATGACCTCTCTGTCTATCTAGAGGAAGCGCCAACTCCGGAGCCAACCCAAACACCACGCCCTTCAGCTACCCCAATATTCGAGCCAGATCCTGCTGAATCCAACGACACGTTTTTGTCCGCCTTTCCTATTACAGTAGGCGCAGCCCCATTAGCACTGTCCCTTGTGCCTCACAACTTAGATTATTTCAAATTTGTTGCCAAGGCAGGCCAAAGCTATCAATGCCAAACGGAGTCAGAGAGTGTAGACACTCTTCTTTCTGTTCATTCATATGGACAAGTTATTGCGACCAATGACGATCGCTCGGTCAGTCGTGTGGACTCCTTCCTTTCATGGACAAATGATTTTGAGCAAGAGGTATTTTTAGAGGTCATTGGCCGAGGCGGGAGCTTTGGCGCATACACACTAAGCTGCTCCGCCTTTATTCCTGCACCCATCTACACATCCACCCCCGAACCCACGGTAGATTTAAATCGGGAGAAGAAAGAGGAAGAACGGGTGAATGAGGAGTCCCACTCCAGTGATGACTTCAGTCTCGCCGAAGAAACGGCCGTTTCTCCAGTAGATATACCGGAAGGGGCTACGCCCATCATTTTGCGCCCAATAGGGCAGGTTCTGCCAGAGCCTTCAGTGCCCCAAACTTATCAGCTGGTTGTCTATTACGACCAAAACAATAACCGACAAGCTGATCCAGGAGAAGGCATTCCAAATGTATCCGTTTTAGCTGTCGACCCGAGTGGTCAGCGGGTGGCACGGGTCTTTACGAACAGTCAGGGGGAAGCCATCTTTAACGCAGTAAACGGCCGTATCTCCCGTTTTATCGTCCCCTTTGTCAGTTCTTGGTCAACAAGAGCCGTTTCCAATCAGCCCGTCAGCTTAGGATTACCAGCGGTCCGTATACCTGTCTTTTTACCATTGGAGGAGCCCAATGAGTGAACAAGAGACAATGCTTCGCGAAATTCCAATTGAGTATCAAAACACGGTCAACGCTTTTGTCGATCAGCAAATTGCAGATTCAGACTGCACCACAGATAACGATATTTTGGATTGTTTAAAACGGCTACGGGATGACTTTGATAAAGGGTATTACATCACACCAGGCGGAGAAATGGCGTTCCTAGATATTGCCCATCCCGATCAAATTTATGCCAATGGTGGAGTAGATGCACTGACTTCAGATACCGATGCCGAGAGCGTAGCTGCTGAGCGCCGCCAGAATTTACTCAAAGCGGCCGGTTTAATTGCAGTTGTGGTGGCATTCATCATCTTTCTCTTGTTAGGGCGGAACGGTCGAGTAAGACAGGTCAATCTTGAAGAATCGGGTGAAACGGCCGTTTCACCTACTTCTGAATCAATTGCTGATACGCCAACCGTGTCACCCCTACAGGATGTGGAAAATCAAGGGGAAACGCTGCAAACGATTGGCTCATTAGGGGGTCAATTAACGTTAGGACGACCAGCCAGTTTAGAAGTCCATTATCAAGAAACGGATGAAGTGATTGCTTTTCCTATCGATCCTGCCTTAATCCCGCCCAAGGGAGATCTTCCTTTTGATAATGAACGCATGGCCTCTGAGAACCCCGTGGCGGTTTGGGTGCATGGCACGGTACTCAACTACAACATTGGGATTCCAGACCTGTATGCTCGCAATATAAAACCGCAGGATGAAATCATACTCAATACCGACACGGGGAATTCTCTCAAGTTTGTCGCTTACGCGACCTATGATGGGAACAACTACGATCCAGCGCGGCAGCTTAGCCAAGATCGTATCGGGGCAACACTCTTCTCTTTGCCCGCCCCGGCAGATAATCAGGTGCGTTTTGTTTCAGCAAATTATGACATGACGACTGAGGATACGGCCGTATTTGCACCGCTTTCATTAGATGATGACATTGTCTTTAGCGATGGAAACCAGATTGAGATAACGGCCGTATCGTATGAACATACATTATCGGGTGAAGTCCAATTTACGCTCCAAGGTCACTCTGACGCCAACACCCTATTTTTAATAGCCCTCTCTTCAGGCCATTCACAAACCGAGTCCATTACGCCTATTTATACAGGAAGCAGTTGGACCGCAGCGTTCTCTGTTCCAGACAGCTTTACTGGAGGAGAGATCTCTACAGAAATTCGAGCCATCCCGAGCAATGAGTTGCTCTTCGTGGACCTTGGTCATTTCAAAAGGTTGGATGAACAGCTTCAAGTCTTCACAAAGACAGCCTATTGGGATTCTGAGACTCAGACAGCTGTCATTCACCTATCCGTAACCAATGATGGGGAGCAACGCGTTCGACTAGGGCCAACATATTTTAAGTTAACAGGAGGTGACCAAAGCCAAAGACATGATATTCCAGTAATCAGCAATCTACCCAAGGTTCTGGATGGGAGAGAGAACATCCACGTCACACTTTCTTTTTCCCATCGGACCTTTGGGGATCAGCTTGTTCTACAAGCAGGGGCCAATCTGTATGAATTGCAGTTGGTAGAGAATTAGTCGTTTTATTTAAATCATCTTGGCAGACAACTGCCATCACATTCTTTAGGGAGCATTCTCATGCATTTAATCTTGAAACAAGAGCATCATCAATCCAACTATTTGAGCAAACACAAAAGGGCTTTCCTTCTCTTATTCGGAGCCGTTTTCATGCTTGCTTTAAGCGCCTGTTCAGCAACCTCCACAGATATACCCACAGAGGTGTGTACCGCCTATGAAGATTCACTGTTCACCCTTCAGCTCATTGGGGGTGTAGGCATTGTGATTGGTCTCGCTATTCTAGCCTTCAAGAAAGCCATCTCATCTTTCTTACCATCCCAAGGTGCCCAAACGGGTGCTGTGGCATCTGCTATTGGCGTAGGCGTCTTGTTGTTAACCTTCTCTTCAAGCTGGGGGTCACAAATCCTAACTATCTTCGCCATTCCAGATCTATATGCGTTGTGCGGCTTTGGATAAGGGATAGACCATGTTCCGAAGCACTCAGTTTCAAGCGGAATTTTGCACGCAGTCTCAGGCCACTATTGTGCCTCGAGTAACGATGACCCAATTTTTCTTGATGATCTTAGGGGCAGGAGCCGGTGCCGTTGTTTTCAATTTACCGGGTTACCTGATTCCAATTCCCGTCATTTTAGGCTACATCGCGGGCTATACACACAACGGTGAGCTGATGTTTAAGCGCCTGCGAGCCTGGATAACGGTATGGGGTCGTCAACTATTGCAAAGACAGATCAACGTATCGCTTGAAGGGCAATGGAAAAATGCCAATGGGTCTACAAGCCTACATGTAAAGACCAAAAAGTAACGCACATCTGTAGCTACAGATAGTAGCAGATTGAGAAACCGATTTGTAGCTACAGATTATGCACAATCAATTCACCGTTTCGAGAATTATTATGAAATCATACAGAGTGAGTTTGCCTAATTTTGGACAAATAGATACTGAAGACCAAACCGCCATCTTGACCCAAATGGTGAGTCTATTTGCAGGCCCCATACAGCATTGCCGCTTCATCACCCTTGTTACACCTGCCAATTTGGAGCATTTAGAAACGACCCGCCGACGTGTCTCTCAGAAAATCTCAGATCCTCACAAACGCAGGGGCATGCAAGAAGAGGTCCGTATGATTTCAGACCTAGGTGCGGGGCAGGAGATGCGAGAAGCCAAGCATTATTTCATCGATTTTGATGACTCCCTATCTCCCAACGATCTTGCGTTTTGGCGGATTGACGCCAAAGAAGAAGTGCCGGACATCCCCATACATGGGCATTACATTGAAAAGCACAACAGTATGGTGCCTATCATCTCTGATGAAGATCCTCGGGTAGACAATGCAAGATTTAAATACGGTATCTTGGCCTCCCATCAATTGAGTGGCACCTGGGATTGGAAGCACCCTCTTGTGCAATCACTTGTCGAAGCAACAGGTCCGATGGTTATTTGTGTCGACTGTAAAAAGCTCAGCGCGGAACGCATTGCCCAGACAATTGAGTTTTGGGATGGGATGACGCAAAACGGGGCAGACCGAAAAGCAGCCATTGCCTACGAAGAAGCGATGCAGGCCAACAATCTAAGGGATGAAGCCATACATCACATGCGCGTTTTATTTATGCTGCTCGATAAAGACGCAGAGAGTTTGAAAAATCGTCTAGATAGCTTGAGAAAAATTTCTACGCGATACATGCGCATCGATCCTCTCTCTGGATTTCAACAAGCAGCATCTCAAATGTTTGGGCCGACAAAATCTCCAGTTGGTATGCCCACAGGACATTACAATGTCACCTCTTCTACATTAGCGGCCGTTTCCGGCCTGTGGGCCATCGGGCGAGAACAGCCTACCGATGGATTCTATGTAGGCATCTCAGCCGACGAAGTTGCCAAAAACTTTTATTACCTCAATTGGAAAGGAAACGATCCCTTCCATGGCATTGTGCTCGGTATGACGGGGAAAGGAAAAACGGTGGGGATCCAATCTCTTTGTTGGCGATTAAGTGAACAAAATGTGCAGGCTATTTTTCTTGAGCCCAATGGACACAGCAAACGATTGCGGGATTTGGCCAAAGGAGAGAACTGCGCCTATCATAAAATTTCATACGAAAAAACTCGCATCAACATATTAGACGTTGTTCATAACAATCCAACAGATCAGCTAGACCATGTCATCACATTACTTGGCTTATTGCTAGATCCGATGAACACAATCCCAAGGCTCTTTGGAAATGCAGAAATTGCCGCAATTCGCCAGGCCCTCATGCTCTGTTATCAAAACTTGGATTGGCACGGTGAACTCATGGTAGATCGATCTATTACGCCAACACTGACAATTTTTTGTCAGAAGCTAGATTTTGTAGCCTCCCAAAAGGAATTCCAGCAGGGGGCTGGACTTGTAGCCAAAGCAGCGGTCGCCCTTGCAGAAGAAATTCGGTCGCTTTACGTTTATGGGGATTATTCCACCGTCTTTAACACCCCATCCAATTTAGATCTTTCTCTCAAGGAAGACATTGTCCTCTTTGATTTCTCTCAGGTTCCTGAAGCTCGCCGAGCCTTGTTCTATTACGCTACGCTGGCAGGCATCAATCTTCAAATACGACAGCACCCCCGGAAGCGTGTCATTGCCGTGGATGAACTTCACTATATGAGCAGCAATAGCCGGCTGTTGGCTTTTTTAGCCACATTGGTAAAAACCGTTCGCACCTTTGGGGCAGCCATCGTCATGATCGACCAAGACCTCGAGGCCTTTATTGGTACGGAGCATCAAGGCGTACAAGAGTCGGTCGATATCGCCAGTGGTCAATTCATCCTGAACAACATATCGTGGGTCATTTCCTTTGGGTTGAAACGGGAAGCAGCTTATCGTCTTCAGCGCCAATATCCAACCTCCATTCTTCCATCCCATGCTCAATTCTTAGCCAATATGGGCGCGGATCATGATAGGGGCAAGGGAATGGCAGTTGTTAGCTATAACGGGAAAGCAGACACCTTGTATTTAAAACTTCGACCCATGGAAGAAAACGCTCTGTTTGGCAGTTAGGAAGGTAGAAAATGTCTACAGTCATTGATCAATTTGATAAAGCACAAAAAGAAACCAATGCGGTCGGTCTTAAGCTTCAAAGGTGGTGTGTCACCCTTATTGCCATTCGCATTGAAGAGGTAGAGCGCCGCCTTATGGATAGTGATATGTCTGTAGAGGAAACCCAACAGGATTGGTGGAGCCAGCATGGTCATTAACCTCTCTTTTTTTAATTCACAAAGCAGAAAACGACAGGATTGGGAAGCCAGCTTAGCATGGGTTCGGGTCCGATACCACAAGCCCGAGCAGCTCCACAAATGCATACGTTGGCTTACCGGGTCAGAAAAGATACGCCGATTGGGGATTTACTTCTTAATTGGGGAATTCGTATCCCAACTTTATTTAGGCATCCCCAAACAAGGAACGGCCGTATTTACTCAAATGTGCCAGGACTATGGGATTCAAAGGGCACCGATGCCTCTTGATATAGAAATCCCCAAAATCGCCACGCTCACATTTACACACCGGTTACAGTGGAAACGGCCGTTTTATGCCCATATTGATGGCAACGCGCTATTTATTGAAAACAATTGTGGCGACCTTTTCCCTGAAGCAAAAGATGAGATGACAACGGAGTGGCAGCTACCACTCGGGAAGGGGCTTCAACCTAACTTGGATTTATCTATCTATAATGGAAGTGAATGTGCCTTTCAATCATCAAAGGGGTGGCCATTAGGGTTTGGATTCAAAACACAATCTCCTTTGATGCAATCAGGAAGAATCAATTTATACGGGAGCCAAGAAGCAACTGCCAAATGGTTAGAGCCCGTTGCACTTTCCATGTTATCGAATCCAAATAGAGGGCTTGTCGTCTTGGATGGGGTTGGTAATCTCGTCCCGTCCCTGAAGCGCAAAGCGTCTGTTGTTGAGAAGTTAGAAGACAATCTCACTTATTTAGATTTCGATTCCCATTTAATCAGTGGTTTCAATCCATTTTCTAAAGCCCCTTTTGAAGATAATCAAACTCACCTCAATAGAATCAAAACATGGTTTGTTCAAATGGGATTACCCATTCATGAAACAAGTCTTATCCAAAAAGCGATTCAGACGGATAAAGTGAACACGCTTCATGAATTTGCTCGATGGGTAGACCTTCCAGATCAGCAAAGGATGCCAAAAGAAATTGGCCGGTTGAAGAGCGTCCTCAATCGTTTATGTGCCAAACGTAGTACGCGAGATCGGCTCGAGTGGCCGACGAATCCTTTTACTACCTTACCTGAGGGCGACCTGCTCTTCGCTTGTCAACAAGGGAGCTGGGAAAAACAACAAATTATGTTTCTCATTTTGTTAAGTGTCATTAAACACAAACAGATCGATGTGATTTTGCACGGCATTGAGTGGGGGGAGCTTCAAGTGCATCAGCTGTACGAGATGATAGAAAATGAAAATATTATCATTAGCAACGGGCCACTCCTCCCAAACAGCATTCAAATATTTACCGCATCACACCCAGATCGCGCCAAAAAGATTTCCCGGCAGTTTTTCAATCATGATGAACGTATTGAGGAAAACTTAAACATCTTAGCACCAGGGCAATCTTTGTTGGTGAACATGAATCGGCAAATCGCGATGGCCCGCTGGTCAAACTAGACAGGTGGGGTGGGGGGATCAACAGTAATTTTTTCGTTTTTGCATGAACTATTAGGGGAAGGGAACCAAATGACTTTTATCGCATTATTGAAGCTTATGGCTCTTTTGATTGCCAATTTGAAAACACAACAATCTCAAGAGCAACCCATCTATATCCATCACGGCAAAGGGTATATCCACAGCCGACCGTTTCGCTATGCCAAACATGGAGG
Source organism: Anaerolineae bacterium (assembly GCA_028284105.1). Lineage (GTDB taxonomy): Bacteria > Chloroflexota > Anaerolineae > Promineifilales > Promineifilaceae > QQUD01. The sequence continues at coordinate 3,461 of JANQSK010000576.1, read as the reverse complement.
CATCATTCGAGCACCAAAGAACAGAAGGAACATCCATGCGACATAATAGAACAGCTTTAGGATTTTTAGTTGCCTCCAGTCTGCTTTGTGTAGGGATGGTTGTTACGGCCGTTATTCTTTATCAAAGAGGGGATGTCGATCTCTCAGTAGGTATTTCGTATAGTATTTGGCTTGTGTTTTTAGTCGTGACAATGATGACTATCAAAGCACCCATGGAGAAAGAGAAACTTATTCGCAACTTGTCATTAGTTTGCGGTCTCCTTTTCTTGGCAACGATGGCGGCATCTGGCCAGAGAACCGTCAATCCCGATGATAGCCTTGCGGTTGCCAACCAACTATTAACGGCCGTATCTACACTTTCTATAGGCATCCTCACCCTCCTCTATGTCAGGTTTCGCTTTCACCAAATGAAAGTTAATCTGGAGCTCGGGAAGGGCCTCTATCTCAGATTGCGGCCTCAGCCTGATCATGTGCAAACCAATGAGTTCTGGACAAGATTCCCAGCGAGCTACCTTACCCGAGAAGGGGTAAAACCATCGCCCCATATCACATTTGAACTAACAGGAGATTCCAAACAGCAGGAAATAGGTATGTTTATTCCTAACGATCCCGCACTTAAAGAGATGCTGCTCAAAGAACTTCAGACCAGCTGGCCCGGCATTGAAATTGATATTATTCAAAATCAAGCCTTTCAGCTGCATCAGCCCACAACATGGGTAGACCTTGAGTTAAGGCAAAACGATAAATCCCCACTGTTTTTTGAATCAGAAAGCAATCGGTTCAAACAGTTCCAAGTAGATAGATTAAATGGATTGCTCACCGCGATACAGCCACAAGATAGGAAGGGGCAAGTAGGGGTTCAACTTTTGGTTCGCTTAGCTCCAGACCACATTCCCAATAGTTGGCGAAGTCGAGTAAACAAAGTTGAGACTCAGTTATCCCAAAGAGGCTCCCGTACGATTGGCAACCTGGAAGGAACATCACGCCAAACCACAACCTATGGTCCACAGAATTTGGTGCAGCTCCAGCAAGAATTGACGGCGCTCAAAGCTCGAATAGCCCTAGACAACACCTACTATGAAGTCGTCCTTCGGGTTTGGGCGAGCCATATAGAGCCCAAGAAGGCTGAACAGCTGAAAGAGAAAGCAGTCTCAATGACGGTCTCCCAATTAGCAGGCATGAACAAACTGCAAACTTCTCGTCGAGCAGGCACGTCTTGGCAAACTATTGGGAAACGGCCGTTTCCCGACCGTGGCGGTTTCATCATGACGGGCAGAGAGTTAGAAGCGACATTCCATATGCCGTCTTCTGAAACAGCCAATCAATATCCATTACTTCTCACGAATCGAGCCATCAGCTTGCCACCCCAACCTGGGATTATTGTTTCAGACACGGATCAAGTTGCTGGGTATATTACGGGTCGTCAAAATCATCAGCCTAAAGCGCGTATTTACGGCCGTTACAAACAAGGTGCAGATCAGCTTCTTATCGGCCACGGGTTTGACAATACCCACGGTCATCTTTTAGGAACGGGTGCAACCGGCGCCGGGAAAAGTGTACTTGCGCAAAATATCATTTTCCAAGACTGGCTCGGTGGGAACTCAGTTATGGTTTTAGATCCCCACGGGGCGCTTATCGAAGATGTCTTAGAGCAAGTGCCACTTTATATGGAAGATAAGGTGATGATTCTAGACCCTGAATCTAATATGCCCTTCAAGTACAACATCTGCCAAATTGGAAAAGTGTTTGGTATGGACAGAACAGTAGACTCGTTAATGGAGGCGATGAAGGTCGCTATGGGGGTTAGCTGGGAGAGTTCAGTGGGAATGCAACAGATATTAAGAAACGCCCTAATCTTAGCCCTTGCTTCAGATCCATCCTGCGATATGGTGCACGTCTTCGGTATGCTCGATCCAAAGAAAAGAAGGGCGGCCTTGAAAAAGGTTCAGAAAACGGCCGTTGGCTCGGTAAAGCTAGCCGTCGAGTTTTGGGAAGAGAAATTCCCTCTTTGGGATAAACCTGCCCAAAAGCGATCAATTGGAGCAGCAGAACGACGTATTGGTGTTTTTGTGCAATCATCGGTGATTCGGCGAACGTTAGGTACAAGGGGAGAGTCGGTCAATCTGGAAGAAGCTATTAATAGTGGAAAGCTCATCTTAGCCCCAATGGGCAATTTAGCTGAAGAAACAAAGCGACTGTGGTCGGCCATCTTAGTGCGTGAGGTTATCAACATCCTCATGAAAAGGGGCCAGAGCAACTATTGCACGACCACACTTGTCTTTGATGAAATGAAAGCCACGATTGGCACTTTAGGGGAGTATGTTCAGATGATTGTTGAAGAGCTTAGAAAGTATAGGGTAGCAGGGGTGTTCTTTGCCCAATCATTTTCTCAGCTTCCTCAAGATGTAGTGCTTGCTCTCAAAGCCAACTGTCGAACACAGATTGTGATGAGCACCGGTGCCGATGACGCCAAAATTGCCTCGCAGGTTTTAGGGGATGTTAAACCAGCAGACATTCAAAACCTCCCCGCCTATCATGCGTACGCCAAAATCTATGCGAATGGGGCCCAGGAAAAACCATGCTTAATTAAGATGTTACCACCCAAGAAAAAAGAGAGGGATCCTGCATTCAAAGATATCACTTTACATCCACCGTATGGGGTTTACCATCCAGGAACCCCGCGTATTCCATTTTTGGATATCAATGCCACAGACGATGAGCTTACAGCCTATCTTAGTGGACAAGGATCTAAACCAGAACATTATCAAGAAGTGCTACTGTTTTTAAAAAATCTAACACCTTCTAGAGTAGAAAGGCTCTATTGGTTACAAAAAAACACATTAAAATGGATGTGTCAGGTGGTTCAAGAAAACCCAGGTCTGATTCCCAAGCGGAATCGTATTCGTTTGTTGGTTAATGCATCTATTGGAACCCCATGGTGGTGGAGTGATTATCTGTTTGAAAAACCACAAGCCAGGGAACAATCTGACCCTCCATTAACATTATTTAGAAAACCATTGGATATCGTATGAAGAGCATACTTGAAGCCGCAAAACTGTATACAATAAATGGACTCTCTGTTATCCCAACAGATCCGAAAACAAAGCAACCCTATTTTTCGAAATTACCGCAGGTAAAGAAAAACGGCCGTTTCGTAGGGACATGGGCACCATTCCAGCAAGAGATTGCCACAAGCGACTCTTTAGAACGCTGGTTTGCAGATGGAAAAGCCAATGTCTCCATTGTGACAGGAGAGGTAAGCGGAAATCTTGTGGTGTTTGATTTCGATGAAGAAGCAGACCACATATTTCCCCAATGGCAGAACCAAGTTGGCCCACTGAGTCAGAAATTACCAACTGCCCGAACAGGCAAAGGTTATCATATCTATGTCCGGTTCCCTTTTACATTTCCAAATCATAAGCTGGCCTATAGCAAAAATGGGAAAGTACGAATCGAGACGA
>JANQSK010000065.1 GCA_028284105.1 Anaerolineae bacterium | reverse complement strand
CCTTTTTGATTCGCTCTTTAGGTAAATAGGAGGCGGTTTTTAGAGAGAGCCATCCACCACCGGACATGCCCACTAAGGTGACCTCAGGCAGTTTGAGCTCATCGATTAAATCTTGAACCCAATCCACATAGCCTGAGCCACGGGTAGACGGCCGTGTTGCTTCACTCTTCCCCGACTGCCCAATGATATCCGGCATAAAGACATGATAATCATTAAAGAGAAATGGAAAGTTTGCGCCAATATTAGCGGCGTTTCCATTCCATCCATGGAAAAGAATCAGCGGCTCACCCTCTGGATTGCCACCTTCTAAAACGTAGGTGTTTCCAAAGCGAGTCTTGATTTTTTGCGATAAATAGTTGACAGGGCCGCGCTTTACAACAGATTCGTAGCGTGCCATTACGGCTTCGTACCCTGCTTTTGATTTATAGATTGGTGGAAATGCGGTAGTCATTTCGTTCTTTCCTTCCCAATAAAAGTGCTGAAATGATAGAAAATATTATATTTAATTGGACAAGGCTTTGCAATATGTCGCTAAGTTAGTGGAGAACAAAAAGTTCATTGAGATGAAACAGAGTCACAAAAATTTTTGTTCTCCTGAAAGAAAATTACATTAACTGATACTATCGATAAGCTCTAACATTTCAGATGTTTTTGGAATGTCTGTCATGTCATGCCCATAATGCACAAACCGAACGGTGCCTTCTTTATCAATCAGAAGCTGGGCTGGCATACGGCCGAATTTGAAAATTTTGACCTGTTGTCCATACAGTTTGAGAACGCTGTGCTTCGGATCTGGAAGACCCACAAAATCAAGATTGTGTTCACTAAAATAGTCTTGGAACTTCTTAGCATTGTCAGGGCCAGCGACCACAACGGCCGTATCTCGTTCAATAAATTTGTCATAGTCTTGACGCAACTGCGCCATGTGCGCGCGGCAGAAAGGTCAGAAAAAGCCGCGGTTAAAAACCAATAAAACGTTCTTTTCTCCCTTGAATTGGGAGAGTGAAACAGCATTTCCCTTATAGTCGTTGAGGGTAAAGTCGGGTGCTGCTGTATTAAGTGATACTTGAGCCATAATGGTATGAAAACTCCTTGAATTTGCTTTTGGCTACTTGTCATTTGAATAAATCTGTCTCAGTCGATTCTTATCAACTGGGTGATTTTGTTCGAATGACTAGCCAATAAAACCCGAATATGTGTGATTGGTTACATTCCTATAAAATTCTCTCATGGATAAAGCCTCTCTGCAAAAGACGCTCGATAGAATTGATGGGAAGGGATACAAAGCCTATAAAGATATACGTGGTTCGTATCGATTTGTACGCTTTGAATTATTTATTGATTACGTTCAAGGGGATCCTTTTGCCTCACCTAGCCGAATGCGGGTGAGGGTACCGCAATCGGTTGCTGCCTATCCCAAAGAGACCTACTCCAATTCAAGCCGTCGCATTGGATTAGAAAACTATCTTCTCTCAGCATTTCAATCGGTGACGCGTGAGCTTTCTGCCAAACGAGGGAGCGGAAAAAGTGGTCTGATCACAATTGATGTACCGGCTCAGGAGCTCTTAGAACGGACGGCTATGCGCGTCACGGCCGATTTTGTTGAAGCCTCATTTTCAATTGGCTTGCCCGCTGCAGGACGACGCGTTTTAGGGAGACAAGCCGCAACGATGCTGTGCCAAGATTTGCCGCGCATTGTTGAGACCGCTCTGCTGTACAAAAATAATCAGGCTGACCTCATTACTCAATACACGGCCGTATCTGAAGATGCTACTGCATTGCGAAACCAGCTTGATGAATTGGGCTTGGTGGCATTTATTGGAAATGGGGCTGTGCTTCCCAGAAAGTCTGGTGTGGATCAACGGCCGTTACAAGGGAATGGGGTGGTCAAATGGCAGTCTCCCCCTGAGCTTGAAGTTATCATCGAGTTGCCCAATGCCGGAACCGTAAAGGGAACAGGTATACCTAAAGGCGTGACACTCATTGTCGGTGGCGGCTTTCACGGGAAGTCAACCTTGCTCAATGCGTTAGAACACGGCATTTACAATCATAAACCCCAAGATGGACGCGAGTTGGTCGTGATAAACGAAACGGCCGTTAAAATCCGCGCCGAAGACGGTCGTCGCGTTGCTGGTGTGGATATTTCTCCGTTTATTAACAATCTGCCTTTTGGGCAAGATACGACTCATTTTACAAGTGATAACGCCTCAGGCTCCACGTCGCAAGCGGCAAATATCTTGGAAGCGGTTGCCCTTAACAGTCAGCTTCTTCTCATTGATGAAGATACGGCTGCAACAAACTTTATGATTCGCGATCAGCGGATGCAGGCGCTTGTTGCCAAAGAGAAAGAACCCATTACGCCTTTTATTGATAGGGTGCGCTCTCTTTATGAAGATGCTGGAGTATCTACTATTTTAGTCATTGGTGGGAGTGGGGATTACTTTGTTGTGGCTGATCACGTTATTGGGATGGATTCATATCATCCTGCCGATCGAACGGCTGATGCACAGCGTATTGCAGAAGCGTTTTCATCACAACGGTTGAGAGAAAAAGGTCGGCCGTTTACCCAACTTAACCCACGTATTCCGCTGCCTCGCTCAATCAATCCACGAAAAGGCAAACGGGACACAAATATTAAAACGAGAGATGTCGAAACCATTTCTTTTGGCGTGCAAACGATTGATCTGAGTGCTGTTTCGCAGCTGGTAGACAGTAGTCAAACGCGCGCTATTGCGGATGCCATTTGGTATGCACAGCAAAACTATATGGATGGAAAACGGCCGTTATCTGAAATTGTTGAACTTGTGATGCGAGATATTGAAAATAGAGGATTGCGGGTGATAAACGGCCGTTCTCATACAGATTATGCCGCTTTCCGGAAATTTGAACTTGCTGCTGCCATTAACCGTCTCAGAACATTAGAGATTAAAAAATGAGTAAGGATCCTTAGCCGATGTCGCGTCAGAAAAGTAACTAAAAACGTGAAACGAATCAGTAATTATTGAAACAAAGTTGTCAAAAGTCTTCATAATATCTGATTGAAAAAAGGAAAAATCATGCCAAAAGCAATTTGGAACGATGTCGTTATCGCAGAAAGCAACAATACCGTGATGGTGGAGGGAAACCACTATTTTCCGCCCAACTCTGTGAATAAAGAGTTCTTCAAGAAAAATAGCCAAACCACCGTTTGCCCTTGGAAAGGCACTGCTAGCTACTATGATATTGAGGTAGATGGTGAAGTGAATAAAGGGGCGGCTTGGTATTATCCAGACCCTTCAAAAGCGGCCAGCAACATCAAAGATCATGTTGCCTTTTATGGCAGTGTGAAAATTGTCAAAAGCGAAGGGGAACCCGGCGGCATCATCGATCGCATTAAATCTTTGTTCAGCTAAGATTTAAATCTTGATCAAATAAAATTTCTTCAATTATTGTGTCATTTCGAGGGAAGTGGACCCAAATGACACTTCCCTAAATCTATTCCTAACGACGAGAAATCGCTTTAGAGCCATCAAATTTGAGTTTACATAGGCAAACTATTTCATCAAGTTGTCAATGCAAGCTTGAGTTTTGATAGGTCGCAGCGATTTCTCGCCGCTCCCTAACAATCTTTCAAAAATCCAACATACCCGCTTCCCTCGAAATGACAAAGTTTGTGGATAGTTACCTGGCCTATTAACTTTCCCCTTTTACGTAATCCTCTAACTCAACTCCTAACCCATCAGCCAAACGATTAACATAGGCGTAATAGCTAGTGACTTGATTGATATCAAGGATGGCGGAATCGCTGAATCCTAAATCGCGTAGCGCAATAACGTCCTGTTCAACCATGTCCCATGGGGTTAACGTGAGCTTTTCAGCATAGATAAGCATTTGCCTATCTGCGTCAGAAAGATCTGCTTGTTTCCAATCCGATTGGAGATGCTTGACGAGTGCTTCATTATTGGTTAAGCGGAGCAACCCGGCTCCGTGATGCGTCACTCAATAATGACATTTGTTCACAGCCGAAGTGACAACCGCAATCATTTCTCGTTGCGCTCGACTCAGGTCTGATTTACCACGCATCAAATGGGCGTAGAGTTCATAGTGAGTTTTCATTGATTTGGGGTTTAGGCTGTGAATATTCATGATGTTATCCACGACACCTGCCGGCTCTAGATACTTTTGATACAGTTCTTTGAGCCGTCCCTTTGCTTCTTCCATTGAGATAACTTTAATCCATGCCATAGGACCTCCGCTTGTGGTTGTGTTTGTTGTTAGTATACTTGAGGGAGAGGAGTTGCAAAGTTGCAAAACGAAGAGAATTGTAGCGTTGCAATAGCGTGCCAAGTGCTAACAGCCAAAAGCTTCTGGCGCTAAGCTCGACACCCACAGCACAAATCAAGTTTGGGAGAAATAGATGACCACAACACAGCCTGAAAAGAGAATGAATTGGCGGACGATTGCGCAGGTATCGCTTTTAAATTTGGCGGTAACGATTGTTATTTTGCCCTTGGATAGCACATTAAATCGGATCATGATTAATGAGCTGGGCTTGTCAGCCTCTTTGGTTGCACTTTTGATTGCGCTACGCTTTTTGACATCCCCTTTGCGAATTTGGTTTGGGCGTTATTCAGATACGCATCCGATAAACGGCCGTTTTCGAGTGCCATACATCGCTGTGGGTATGGTCATCATGTGTGCTGGGTTTATTCTGACTCCGCGTGCCGCCTTTGCCATTCCCGATGGGGGAATGGGTGCACTGCTTTTTGCTATTTTTGCGTTCGGCCTGTTGGGATTGGGTGTCAATATGACAACCCCACTTTACTTCGCCATCGTTTCTGACCAAACAGAAGAAAAACAGCGTTCACGCATTGTGGCCATCATGTTTATTGTGCTAGGTGTTGGCGTTGTTATTTCAGCAGCTGTGATTGCGGCCGCACTCGATCCTTATTCAAACGAACGACTCGAAATCATCTTTTATGTGGTGGCAGCCATTGCGTTGGGAATGAGTTTGCTGGGTCTGTTCCGCTTAGAGCCCCGCCGTGATGATTTATCGACGGCCGTATCCAAAACGGACGAAGGCTCTAGCTTCAAAGTCATTCGGAAACTACTGGTTGAAAACAAAGAAGTCGGTCGCTTTTTTATCTACTTGGTGCTGACCTTTGTGGCAGTTGAAGCACAAGAGGTGATTTTAGAACCCTACGCAGCCGAAGCGTTTAATATGACGCCAGCTGAAACCACACGCTTGACCGCTATTTTCCGCACCGGACTTTTAATTATGCTGGCCATTGGTGCGTGGATGGTCAATCGTTTTGGTGCTCAAAGAACGGCCGTTTGGGGCATCTACATCGCTGCAGTGGGTTTTGGGATGATTATTGCTAGCGGGGTCATCATCAATAGTGGTGTCTTTATGGGGGGCGTGCTTGTGATTGGGCTAGGCGCAGGGACCATTACGATTGCCAATCTCACTTTAATGATGAACATGACAGACGACCGAAATGCGGGTGTTTATCTTGGCACATGGGGTTTCTCCCAAGCGGTTGGTGTTGGTGGGGGTACCCTGATTGGGGGTATCTTGCGTGATTTGGGTGAATTTGTATTTAATAGCAGCATGGGGGGCTACTTCGTGGTGTACGGCTTGGAAATTGTGCTGCTCATCGTGGCTATTCCGCTGATTGGTGCTGTGAACGTTGGGCGATTCCGCGAAATCACAGAAAAATTGACGCTGGTCGATGCCTTTAGTGCGGCCGGCACAGAGTAGTTTCATGTGGTTTCAAAAGACGATTGCTTTACAGCCTCAAAGGCGAGGCTTCCATTTAATAGCACGGGAACTTTTATCACAGCTACCTGAACTGGCGAATATTCAGGTGGGTATTGCCCATATTTTTATTCAACACACCTCGGCCGCTCTGTGTATTAACGAAAATGCAGATCCAACCGTCAGACTCGATATGGAATCCTATTTTAATCGTTCTGTTCCTGAAAATGAGCCATACTTTCTGCACAATTACGAAGGGTCTGATGATATGCCGGCCCACATCAAAGCGGTAACGCTGGGTAGCTCAGTGACGGTGCCGGTGAATAACGGCCGTTTTCACCTTGGGACTTGGCAGGGCATCTACCTGTGTGAGCATCGCAATCATGGGGGTTCTCGCCGGGTCGTAGTTACGTTCAACGGGGAGTAGATAGGGGCTTGGGGCTGCAACAATCGTAAATCTTGATTCAGTAGGATATGATTTGGTGTATGAAGCCAATAGTTGACATAAATGCACACTTGCTTTCGGGCGAAGCTGGATATCGTCGGGCAGGGATACACCAATATATTTTTCAGGTACTGGCTAATTTGCCTCAAGATGCATTGACGTATCATGTGCAAACGCGCTTTTCAGAGTTGAATAAAGGGCTGATTCAACAAGACACTACTTTTCCGACTGAAAAACGGTTGACGCGAATTCTTTGGGAGCAAACCGTTTGGCCGATACGCCTATTCAAGACAAGACCGGCCCTTGTGCACGGCATGGCGTTTGCCACCCCTTGGATTTGCCCTTCACCAACTGTGGTCACCATTTATGATTTGAGCTTTTTGCACTTTCCTGAGCAGTTTCCAAAGCTTCAACAGTGGTATTTAGCGACGCAGGCTCGTCTGGCTTGTCGTCGGGCTAGGCGGGTAATCACCATTTCTGAATCAACCCGTCAAGATGTCCATCGCTTTTTCGACATTCCACTTGAGCAGATTGATGTGGTGTTCCCAGGTGTGGATGGCATTTATCAACCCCAGACGGAAACGGCCGTTTCACAATTCAAAGCCCAGAAGGGGATAAACGGCCGTTTTATTTTGCACGTAGGCACGCTCCAACCTCGTAAAAATATTCCAACCTTGCTTGATGCTTTTGCCCAAATCGATGAGCCGGACGCCCAGCTTGTGCTGGTTGGGGGAAAAGGATGGCTATTTGATGAAATTTTTGCCAAGGTCAAAGCACTTCGTATAGAAAATAGAGTCCGCTTTACGGGCTATGTGCCTGATGAAGAATTGCCGCTTTGGTATGCTGCTGCTGATTTGTTGGTCTTCCCGTCTAACTATGAAGGATTTGGGATGCCTATAATAGAGGCGATGGCGTGCGGCACCCCTGTTGTGGCCTCCAATAGCTCCTCAATTCCTGAAGCAGTGGGGGAAGCTGGCCTTCTTTTTGATACCTTTAATGCAGATGACCTTGCTGAGCGTATGGTAAACGTCCTGCATAATTCTGAATTGTCGGATAAAATGCGCCATCTTGGGTTTGCACAAGCAAAGAAGTTTTCGTGGACTCAAGCAGGAAGAGAAACGGCCCTTACATATCATAAGGCCCTTGAGCAGTAGCACTATTTAATTAATGGAATCGAATCAAGTCAATGTGGTTTCTGGTTTTGAACATTCACAAAATTCGACCATGCCACAATCACAATCGATGAACAAAAACCGCATTCGCTTTATCACCATTGGTATCGATTTGGTGCTCATTAACCTTGGGTTTATTTTTGCTTATCTTGCTCGCTACGATTGGGAATGGATTCGCCCAATCACCTCTTTTGCGCCATACACTGATTACTTAGGTCAGCAAGCGCTCCTGAACATCCTTCTTTTTGCCACCTTTACCCAGACTAAAGTCTGGAAGCGGCGACGAGGTGAATTCTTTATCGATGAAGCCTCCCGAATCATTTCGGCCACAGCCGCTGGCATCTTCCTCATGGGTGTCGTCACCTTCTTTATTCAGCCTGTGCCGTACTCACGCCTATTGCTGTTTTGGGTACTGGTTTTTATTGTGCTGTTTATTAGCTTGGCTCGTTTAGGACGCCGCATCATTCTGTCATTGCTTTACGCGCAGGGTCGCGCAGCTGATCGGGTGTTGGTCATTAGCTCTGGTGAAGTAGGGCGGAGCGTCATTCGAACCCTTTTAGCGCGTCCCGACTTAGGGTTTAAAGCAATTGGCTATTTGCATGATGGCCAACGGGAAAACAACATCGGTTTGGGTCGGATTCCTCATCTTGGCCAATACACCGACCTTGAAAAAGTATTAAAAGAACAGTCCAATCTACACACTGTTTTTATTGCGCTGCCCGGTGAAATGCATCCACAAATTTCACAACTTTTGCGCATCTGCCATCAATATGGCGTGCGGCCACAGGTCGTGCCTGATTTGCTCCAGCTGAGCCTAAATCAAGTCGAATTTAACAATATGGCCGGTATTCCAACACTAGGCGTACGGGACGTCGGCATTAGCTGGTGGCAGCAACTTCTCAAGCGAATCATGGATTTGAGCTTTATTTTTATAGGGGGACCGTTTGCGCTGATTTTGATGGCGGTTATTGCCTTGGCAATCAAGCTTGATTCAAAAGGGCCAGTTTTTTATACGGCCGTACGCGTCGGACGCAATGGTAAAAACTTCAAAATGTTCAAATTCCGCTCCATGATAGACGGTGCTGAAAATATTAAGCGGGATCTAGAACAGCTAAACGAAGCAGATGGCCCCATTTTCAAAATTCGTGAAGACCCCCGTTTAACTCGAGTAGGCCGTATCATTCGTCGTTTGAGCTTGGATGAGCTGCCTCAGATTTTTAATGTGTTAATGGGGCAAATGAGTTTAGTGGGACCACGCCCACCACTTCCTGAAGAGGTTGAAGGGTATCAACCGTGGCATATGCAAAGATTATCAGTCATTGGCGGGATTACTGGGTTGTGGCAAGTAAGCGGCCGTTCCGATCTGACCTTTGATGAGCTTTGTTTGCTTGATATCTACTACATTGAAAATTGGTCGCTTGCCTTCGACCTGCGGATTCTGCTCCAAACCATTCCCCACACCCTGTTTAGCCGCGGCGCCTATTAGGGATTGGGGGCTAGGGATTAGGGATTAGGGATCGGTATAATGGTGATATAAGTAATATTGGAAATATTAATAACCTAATACACCAATCACCTCGACCCCCCTTCATCCTTTTGCCTTCATCATTCTGACTTTCCTACTCAAACCCCTCGTCAGGAAGCGCCGGTTGATCAAAGTCCACCACATCCCCATGGAAGTTGATAACAATTTTAAAGCCCACCATGCCCATCATGTTTCGTGCCTGGGCAGGAATGCCTTGCGCAATGATTTTGTCCATATCGATGTTGTTGAGCTGAGAGTCGATAGCTGCTTTGGTAAAGATGTCGTCTTTGCCAAGGAAATTCATTGCTTGTGTAACGGCCGTGTCCCGATTGGCATCCAGCTGTTCCAGAAAAATGCTTAACACCTGCCGATCGACGATTTCAGAATCGATGTGACGTAAAAAGCCGTCGTCATCAACGACATATTGGGCGCTGTCACCCAGAATTTTTGTATTTACTAAATTGCCGGCTTCGTCGTATACGAGCCCTGCAAACATTGCTTGTCTAGCCATTGTTACCTTCTATTAGCGTAAAAAAATAATTTCATAAGCATTTTTAATGCTTGTCATGCCCGTGAAAACGGGCATCCATTCCTATTTTCATGGATTACCGCCTGCGCGGTAATGACATGCCTTTTGTGAAGACTATTTATGAAACAATGTCATTAATATCTTTAGGACTTACACAAATTGCAATCACTGAGCCTGTTGAAGTGTCACGCTTTGCTCTTCGACAGGCTCAGGGGGCGTAAGTCCTAATCTTTTGTTTAAAAATGTTGCATGAACTTATACGTGTAAAACATAAACAAACGATATGATTGCCTCTGATTTCTCAGATTTCACTCACTATTTTACTTGATTTAGCAACAATTTGGGGACGATCGTGGGACATTTTTGTGATTCCGTGCAACTGTCGACACTTTTGTTATAATTCGCGACTGGTTTAGCCCGATATTTGTAGGTTGAGCTTTGGGATTTTACAAGTAATTGGTAATTAGCAATTAGACTAACCACTAACTGCTATCTACGAATCGCTACAAAAATCCAATTGGTGAGAGGAAAAAAGGAATTTAGCATTGTTCAGACCCCTTGACTGGTTTTTAGGTTTATTTTCGCTCGATATTGGTATCGATTTGGGCACCGCCAACACGTTGGTGTACGTGCGCGATCGTGGTATCGTGATCAATGAACCCTCTTGGGTGGCGATCAACAAGCGAAATAGACGGCCGTTAGCCATTGGTGCAGAAGCACGCGAAATGGTAGGGCGAACCCCGAGTGACATTGTGGCAATACGGCCGTTGCGTGACGGGGTTATTTCAGAGTTTGAAATTACCGAAGCAATGCTCAAATACTTTATCGACAAAGCACACGAACAAATGATTGTGCCTTTCCCTCGTCCCCGTGTTGTTGTTGGTATCCCCAGTGGTGTAACAGAAGTAGAAAAACGCGCTGTATACGACGCCGCTATTTCGGCTGGCGCACGTGAAGCGTTCCTCATTGAAGAACCGATGGCAGCAGCGATTGGCTCCGGCTTACCCATTATTGAATCACGTGGAAGCATGATTGTAGATATCGGCGGTGGAACGACTGAAGTGGCCGTCTTTTCAATGGGGGGCATTGTTGTTAGCCGCTCAATTCGTGTGGCTGGGGACGAAATGGATGAAGACATCCTCCAATATGCCCGCAACAAATACAATCTGCTCATTGGTGAACGTACCGCGGAGCGTGTGAAAGTCGGTATTGGCTCCGCTTTTTCACTCCCTGAAGAACGCACCATGACGCTACGAGGTCGCAACTTAATCAATGGATTGCCCCAATCTGTTGAAATTTCAAGTATCGAGCTGCGTGAAGCGATGTCGCCTTCCATCAACATCATTGTGGACACAGTGAAAGACGCGCTCGACGAAACACCCCCTGAACTGGTAGCAGACCTGATGGAAGTGGGGATCTGTTTAGCCGGAGGGGGTGGTCAAATTCGCGGTTTGGCAGAACGTCTTGAAGATGTGGTTAAAATGCGGGTTTGGGTAGCTGAAGATTCAATGACTTGTGTCGCTCGCGGTGCAGGTCGCGTATTAGAAGAGTTAGATAACTATAACCGTGTATTGGTCGGGTTACATCGCGGTAGTACACATCACTAAATCATTATGACCCAAGTTTTTATCGCTGGTATTATGCAAGCCAGCCGAAATGATCGCTATATTGAAGCTCAAGATTATCGCTGGCAAATAACGGCCGTTCTTCAAAACCATATCCCCGACGTCAAAGTCATTGACCCCTTTGCTGCAAATCCTAATAGTGTTGAATATGATGATAAGCGAGCCGAGTTCACGTTTATCTCCAACACACGAAAAGCCTCAAATGTTGACTTTTTAATTGCCTATTTACCTGTGGCAAGCTTAGGCACCGCGATGGAGATGTGGCAAGCGTATGAAGCAGGCGTCACGATTATTACGGTTTCTCCCCTTGAGCACCATTGGGCAATTAAATATACGTCTGAAGAAATTTTTCCTGACATCAAAAGCTTGTCTCTTGCAATTGGAAACGGCCGTTGGAAAAATTGGATTCCAGATAAAGCGAAACAGCGAGAGGCGAGAAGGCGAATTGGTTAAAGACGATAAGTGTTTATAAGCATGTGCACCTATGCTCGAACATCAGCCATAATGCATCACGCTGGCTCCCTCCTCTAGCTTTCAACCATCAAATATTGTAGAATTTGGATACCCTGCCCCAGTAGCTCAGTGGAATAGAGCGGGTGACTTCTAATCACTAGGTCGGGGGTTCGAGTCCCTCCTGGGGTATGCATGAAACGGCCGTTGGTAAACACCAGCGGCTTTTTGTTTGTTCCATAGATTGAAATCTACGGTTAGACAAAAAACCTGGTTGTTGCGAATTACAAAAACAATAAAAGCATTAAAAATGTTGTGTAAGGGTGGGATAGAGCGTCTTGACCATTTACACTTAAAATCGGTTTGCTCAGCACTATCTCACCCTTCACTCACCCCAATTTAATGCGCAGCGGACGAGATAGCTGGGCGTAAACACCTCAACTGATGAGGGCACAACTTGCCCACCTATCCCGTCCCTACAATACTCGTATTATTTGCTTTCATTACTCAAGATTTTCCAAAAAATGCGTTGCTTCGGCTTTGACTCGGCGCCTTTCATCAGAATCTAAATGGCGCAAACCAAGCACATTGCGACTGGTGCGGGGATTGGCACGAAGCGTTTCTTCATGATCCAAAATAAAATTCCAATATAAAAAGTTATAGGGACAGGCATCTTCCCCAGTTCGTTTTTTGGGATTAAAGGCACACGTTTTACAGAAATCTCCCATCTTGTTGATGTAATTCGCGCTGGCAATGTAAGGCTTTGTGGCCGTTAAACCCCCATCTGCATTAAGCCCCATACCAATCACATTTGGTGGCATCACCC
>JANQSK010000698.1 GCA_028284105.1 Anaerolineae bacterium | reverse complement strand
GACCTGATAGCGCACGCAAGGTGTTAACATCCGATGCACCCATTCTGTCCAAGGTTCGGCTGCGAGTATCAGGCACGGCTTTGTCATAGTAGGCAATTTGATAATCTCCGGTCCATGTTGTTGAACCTGTATTTTTGAGTGACCACAGCGCTGTAAATTGATGTCCCGGCATCATATTATTGAAGTTCAAAACGCTATTTCTAAAGGAGGTCATCTCATAATCGAGTGCTGGCCCAGTACCTTTAGGAATAACGAGCCGCATCCAGCGGACAGGTCCAAATCGTTCTCCGTCAGGTGCCTGCAATTGCCAATTCGTAGCATAGGTGCCAGGCTGCTCAGGAGCCACAAAACGCATCGTTAAGGTAACAAACTCACCGGGTTTAACGGCCGTATTATTCCCAATTTGGCTCAAAGAAAGCGCACTTGCACTCCCTAAGGGAGAGCGTTGATTATTCGCTGTTTCTGGATTGGGGGTAAGCGTATAGACAAACTTATATTGTCCATCCCATGTTGTGCGACCACTGTTTTTAAACGTCCAAGTCACTTGAACGGCTTGTCCGGGGGTAACGTGATCCAAATCAGCATTCAGCGCTTGAAAACCTGCGGCTTCAGCTTGGTCAACAGACACACGACTATTCATTTATCACTCCTTTGGTAACAATGTGAATAACTTTTACAAGACTCAAATAAGTATCAAACATTAAGTAATCGACTTATTTAGCCCCTTCTCAAATGAGTCAATTTCATAAACTATGATGAATAAACCAGTTTAGAGATATGAAATTGGCTCGGTGAAAACCAACAATTAGCGCTCTTTTTCAAGATACTGATTAGTTCTCACATAAACATTACAAAATATGAACTCAAATACGATTTAGACAATGCTAGCAATGATGTTCATTTATCTTATGAGGCTACCGTTACTCTTTCGTGACAATACAAGAAATGCGAAGGTTGTTATATAGAATTGAAGCGACGCGTTTGCTCCACCCAAGTGACAAAAGGTATTGAAATAAAGGCAAATAGTTTAGGCCAGAATAATATTTGCCCATTCGCTAAGGACAGTATGATTAAATAACTATAGTCTGCTACAGTATCCAAACCGTATCCAGAACGAATCTGTATGTGTGAGGTTTTAGCTTTTCAAATTCCTAAAACTAAAAATGAGTCGGAAGATATTTTGAGAGGTTGCAAAGGTTGATCTTTGGCAAACCTCCCAAATCCTAGTTTATTTTGCTAATTAGCGTGGGGCAAGCCGAATAGCACCATCAAGGCGAATTACTTCCCCATTCAGCATTTCGTTTTCAATGATATGTTGTACCATGAAGGCATATTCATCTGGGCGACCCAATCTTGAAGGAAATGGGGTCTGTTGCCCAAGTGACTCACGAACACTCTCTGGCATACCGGCTAACATCGCGGTGTCAAAAATACCGGGAGCAATCGTCATGATACGAATACCTCGGCTCGCTAAATCACGAGCGATTGGCAGGGTCATCCCCACAATGCCCCCTTTAGAAGCAGAATAGGCTGCTTGACCAATTTGACCATCATACGCCGCTACAGATGCTGTGCTAATCACAATACCTCGTTCACCAATTTCTGATGGCTCGTTGTTTGACATCGCTTCCGCAGCCAAGCGCAACACGTTGAATGAGCCAATCAAATTGATGTTAATCACACGGGCAAATGATTCTAAACGGTGCACTCCTTTTCGTCCTAAAATGCGTTCACCAATGGCGATGCCCGCACAGTTAATCGCCCCTTGAATTGAGCCAAATTGAGAAACGGCCGTATCAATCCCAGCCTTTACTTCTTCTGCCGAAGTTACATCTGTTTTTTGGAAAATGACATTGTCACCATGAGCAGCAGCCTTGCTACTCCCAGCTTCTTCGTTGATATCTAAAATGACAACATTGGCCCCTTTTTCTGCCAACAAGTCAACCGTTCCACCACCTAACCCAGAGCTACCTCCAGTGACGATGAATGTGCTTCCTGAAATATTCATGTTTTCTCCTATGATTTTGATACTTGATGCTCGATCAATCAGCTAAAGGTCTTCCCCAGAAGATATTATTTTCCGTGTTTATGCTGACTATTTTCGATTGTTTGAAAATTTATTGAATGGATTTTATTGTACCCTAAATGATTGTCAAACAGGGATTGACTATATAGAACATACATGCTATGAATGGGTAACTTGACTGTGATTCAATTATGAGATTGGCTCGATTTTCCAACTGGCCTGCCTCTTCAAAAGGATGCATTATGTGTGGTCGATTTGCTTTAATATCTCCTACTGAACAACTTGCCGAAACATTCCAACTCAACACGGCTGAACTTTCAGCAATGCCCCCATCAGTGCCTCGCTACAACATTGCTCCTACACAGCCAGTAACGGCCGTTCGTCTCAACCAAAGCGGAGAACGAGAGCTCACCTTTTTTCATTGGGGGCTAATTCCCTCTTGGTCAAAGGATATGAAATTCGGTTCTCGGCTTATTAATGCGCGTTCGGAAACGGTTGCTGAGAAGCCCTCCTTTCGGACTGCATTCAAACGACGACGCTGTATCATTCCCGCAGATGGCTTTTTTGAGTGGCAAAAAACAGATAGTGGCAAACAGCCCATGTACATTCATGCCGCTGATAAGACACCGTTTGCCTTTGCAGGGTTATGGGAATTTTGGACAAGCCCAGATGGAGACGCGATTCAATCTTGCACAATTCTGACCACAGAACCCAATGAGCTGATGGCTCAGATTCATAACCGTATGCCGGTCATCCTTGAACCGGAAGATTTTCAAGATTGGCTTGAGCCTGGACCTAACCCAACAGACGCCTTCCATCTGTTTCGATCATACCCTGCGCACAAAATGGCTGCTTATCCAGTAAGCACCATCGTGAACAATCCTCGCAATGAAACCCCCGCATGCATTGATCGATTACAATAGTCGCTATAATTAGGAGTATGAAGTTTCCAGCTCTTTTTTTAGATCGTGACGGGGTCATTATGGAAAATAGAGCGAATTACGTTCGCTCTTGGACAGATGTCGAGTTTTTCCCTAAAGCATTGCAAGCATTGGCGAACTATCGCTCAATTCCCCACAAAATTTTTATTGTTACCAATCAATCGGCTGTTGGTCGTGGCATCATGAGCCTAGAAACGGCCGTTTCACTCAACAATCAGATCATCGATGTGGTTCGAGAGCATAACGGCCGTATTGATGATGCCTATCTTTGCCCCGATCCGCCGGGGATCAATTCCACTTGTCGAAAGCCAGCTCCTGGCATGCTTTTACAAGCAGCCGAAGAGCATCAAATTGATCTTTCTCAATCGATAATGATTGGGGATGCTTTAACGGATGTTGAAGCGGGACAAGCAGCAGGGGTGAAAACGGCCGTTCTGCTACTCACTGGAAGGGGAAAAGTCCAATTCAGCCTGCCAAAACGTCACGAACTCCCCCCATTCAAAGTCTTCCATGATCTCTCTTCAGCGTTAGATAATATATTAAAAACAAATCACATTGAGCCCAGCTCACAGGAATAAAGCTTTTGGACTCATTATCAGACCATCTCAAAGTTAAATCATTGCAAAACCATTCGATGGAGGTCAGAGAGATTCGGCGGAATGCACGCAACTGGCGTTTATCTGACTGCTCCATCGGCACCCTCGAAAAAATGCGCCACGCTGTCATTGAGGAAATTGAGAAGATCGAAGCCAAACTCAAGCTCGAAAACAGTCAATTCATTGAATATATTGACAGTGCCCGCCCCATTCAAGCTGAAGAAACGCGTGAGGTCATCGAAACGCTCACCACAACATGGCAGGATTTCAACAAACATTTAGGCGAGATCGATGATGCCATCCTTGAACGCCAGCTCCAAGCCCGCCTCATTCGGATGTTCCGAGGGCGAAAAGGCTACATCGCCTTTGAAGTTATTGTATTCATTGCCATTATTGCTGTCGTAAGCCTTGTGATATTTGAATTAACCGTCCCACTCGACGAACCTATTGCAACCCAAATTTTGATTGTTGAAACGGGGATTAGCTTTTTTCTTTTGGCCGAATTCTTCTTACGTTTAAGTTTATCGACCGATAAGTGGTGGTATTTCAAACGGTATTGGGTTGATTTTGTTGCCTCACTCCCCGTTTCGATTCTCCATTTTGGGCGTGTGTTTCAATTTGCCCGCTTTTTACGACTGCTTCGCGTGCTGCGTCTAGGGAGCAGCTTGCGTGCTGCGAGCCATGTTTTTCGCGGTTTAGATAAAATTTTCAAAACGTTCCAGATGAATCTACTCAAGCGGTCGCTTACCATTGCGGTACTTATTTTGCTTATTGGTGCCATGTCAATTAGTGCCATCGAAGATGTCCCGTTTAATGAAAACTTTACTGAATGGCGAGAAAGCTTCTGGTGGAGTTTCACAACAGTCGTGACCGGGGGATTTGCCGATTTACACAATCCAGAAACGATTGGCGGACGCATAATTACGGTAGCCCTTGTGCTCGTGGGCTTTGTGGTCACCAGTGTTTTTACTGCATCCCTCACATCGGTTTTGATGGAAGATGATTCAAGT
>JANQSK010000686.1 GCA_028284105.1 Anaerolineae bacterium | reverse complement strand
GCGGTCAATTTGCCAAATTATTGGGATTTCATCTCTAACTAAGATTCGAAAGTTCATTTTGTTGTAATTTCTCATTCTTGCCGGATTTTGAAGTTGAATAAATTTTTCTTTATTGGCTTAGTCCAAGTGTGGTTCAACTATGGTTTCTACCCACCAGCTGCCACCTTGTGATGAAAAAACGAAAACACGTTCAACTTCTCCTTCTTGAAATATATATTTCACTTCAACCGCGAAAGGGGAAGGGTGATTGGTTAAAAAATGATCAACCGAGCAAACTGCATGCCATATGGCTTCTTTGGGTAACGAATTATAGGGAGTTTTGCTCTTTTTAAGACCCTGATAGGGAGGTTCGTTGGATAACTGTTTGAGCTGAGCATGGAGTTGCCCACTATCGTGCTTAATTACGAATTGAACATCTTCATTATTTGATATATGTTCAACAACGATCTCTCTTAGCAGGTTTGACACAGCTTCTTTTGCTAGAAAGTGAACAGAAAACCCATCTACCATTTCATAATCTTTAGCTCCGGCGTCCAAAATTGCAGGAATAGCTCTTAAATCACCCATTCGACCCAAAGATGAAACAGCTTCAATCCGCACACCTGCATCAGTATCAGTGAGCATTCTTTCAATGAGATGAGGTGTTGATGTTAAATCTTTGATACGCTCCAAAGCCCCAACCGCTTCCCAACGCACCAAAGAATCCGAGTCGGTTAACATTTTAATGATTTGTGGTGTGGTGCTTTTGTCTTGCATCCTACCAAGCGCCCTAACTGATACTGCACGTAATGAAGACTCGTTATCACCTAGCATTTTGAGAAGTATTGGGGTGGCGCGATGTTCTCCTCTTTTTCCAAGTCGATATGCAGCTTGCCGCTTTTCTTTATTAGTGCCACTTTTGAGCTTTTTTAACTCTTCTTCGGAATTAATCTCTTCTAAATCCATATTTTTAACTGCTTCATTTATAAAGTGTATGCTAGTTTTGTTGCCACTCTTCGGCGAGAAGTGAATAAACGACCATGTCCATAAATTCACCTCTGGCAACGCCGCCTTGTCGTTGGACGCCTTCTTGTGTGAAACCTAAACGTTCAGCGACACGACGACTACGGCCGTTTTCATTGTCATCACTCACATGTTTAAATCGTAAAACGAGGCGATTTAAATCGAGATGAGTGAAACCATATTTGAGAAGCTGTTGGCAAGAGCGAGTGACGATTCCTTTGCCCTGAAATTGCTCACCCACCCAATAGCCTAATTCACCCTTTTTAACCACATAGCGCTCTTGGATTTCGAGCGTGCTGATGCCTACAAAGTGGCCATTGTAAATCATTGCAGCAGGGATTGATTTTTCTTGGGCAAAAGATTGTCTATGTCGTGAAATGAACTGCTGACAATCTGCGATAGTTTGAAGGCGCTTCGGCCAATCATTCCAGTAGGTTAGATAGTTCCGATCTCGTTCAAAAAGGGCTAGAAGCGCTTCAGCATCATTCTCTTCAGGGAGACGGAGGTATAGCTCTTGGTCAATTTGATAGTTGAACACGGATTGTTCCTTTCAAAGATGAATGTGTTTTTTGGTAAACGGCCGTTGCTGATTTTGATTCTCTGTGAGCATTATCGTTTATTTCTCAAGGGTGACCAATTTTTATTCAGTGAGGTAGGTTTAGGGCAGGATCTAAATAATCCTGCCATTGTTCCAATTGCGGTAGTCAATCAACTGCCATCGGGCCACCCTCCCCGATACAAAACCATGGGATGATGTGGCAAGACGGTTCGTTTGGGTTCCTTGGCACGCCACAACGGTGGATGCACCACTAATCCTTGACTGAGGAGAGGAATTCCATTTTCATCATGCCGCATGAGTTTTAAAACGGCCGTTTTCAACGCACTCACTTGTTGGGTCGATGTCTTTTTAACCCATATAGCTTCGACATCATTGAGAATTTGAGAGTATTTACATTTCTCTTGATACCCTTGCTCGGTTAACCTGACTGCTTTTCCACGCCCTGTTGTGACAGGTTCTTCAATGACGAAACCCTTCTTGATTAGATAATTAATCGACATAGAGAGTGCTTCCTTTGAGATGCCTGAACGATTTGGAAGCAACTTTTTTGCTATGGGTTCTTGCTCGAGTACCCTCAAAACATTTCCTCGTATAGCAAGTGAAAGCGCCGACGTTTTTTCTGCTTCTAGCGTAAATAGTTGGTGCGCTTGAGATAACAGATAGGGGAGCGCGAGTTGGTGAGTTGGGTCACAATCGGGTTGGTCTGGGTCAAGCGTATACATGCCATCTTTATGATTGAGAACAGGGTAATAATGGGGCAGTGGCCTATCATAAGTGGCTATGATTGATTTCAGCGCCTGTTTAAGCTGTTCGATTTCATCCTTACCAAATCGTACTTGCCAGCGACCCTCAATTTCATTGACTAATGGCTTCCACGTTTCAGCCGCTTCAGCCCCTTGAGACGTGAATTGAAGGGTGTCGTCTAACTTAGGACGCTTTGGATTTTCACTGTTTGTATTGACATAACGCCAGCGGAGCATGCCGGCTAAATCGGGATGGATTTTGTTGGGTAGATACCCAGCTTTTTTTGAGAGCTCACGAACAGAGATCCCTTCGTGGCTCACAAAGCGCAGGAAGTTGGCCCACATGACCAATGAGGTGCGCAGAGGTTTCGCTTCCGCATGGATCCAATACCGTTTTTCCCATTCGTTGTCAAGCTCGATAGTAAATACGATGAGCAGCTGTGAAAGCATCTCAGGAAGCGTTGAAGCTAATTTCATAGGTCACCTCCTTTTTGTGGAAGGGATTGTACCTAAGTCAAAAATAAAGGTGTAGGCAAAGTCCGTTCGCTTCAGATTGATTCTGATATTTTGCAATCTCATTGACGGCCGTTTCTCTTGGTCATATACTCCGCCGCATGGCTCAACCCCTCTTTTCCATTGATGAAGCCCGCCTTGCTGCTAAGCGTCGCTTACCTCGCTTAATGTTTGATTTTATTGATGGGGCGGCGGGTCAGGAACGAGCCAAACAGCGGAATCGGGAAGCCATCGAACAGCTTCAGCTACAACCGCGTGTTCTTGTGAATGTAGACCAGCGCAACTTAGAAAAAACATTTCTTGGCAAACGATGGGGCTTGCCTTTTGGCATCGCGCCAATGGGGATGTGCAATTTAGCTTGGCATGGGGCGGATTTAATGCTGGCAGAAACGGCCGTTGTCCACAATATCCCGCTTACTCTCTCCACAATGGGGTCCACCACCCTTGAAACGATTCATCAAAAAGCAGGTGAAAACGCTTGGTTCCAGCTGTATGTCAGTCAATCTGATGCGCTAGCAATGGAGCTCGTTGATCGCGCTAAAGATGCCGGCTACAAGGTGCTCATGCTGACGGTGGATGTGCCTCAAGTCGCTCCCCGCTTACGTGATTTACGCAATGGATTTAAAGTGCCATTTCGCATTGGCCCCAAACAGTTTTTTGATTTTGCAATCCATCCTCAATGGTCATTAACGACGTTATTTAAAGGCGCTCCCAGACTCGCTAATATTGAAACAAGTAAACACGGCCAAAACTTCGATCGACACGCCAGCCGTGGGAAAGTGGATTGGGGATTTTTAGACCGGCTTCGACAGCGATGGCCACACACGCTCATCATCAAAGGCGTCATGTCGCCACAAGATGCAAGAGGGATAGCAGAAGCCGGGGCAGATGGTGTTTATGTTTCAAACCACGGTGGCCGGCAGCTGGATAGTGCCCCTCCGGCCATTCAAATGTTGCCTCAAATTCGACAAGCGGTTGGACGAGAGTTCCCGATTTTATTTGATAGTGGAATTCGCTCTGGCGATGGCATTGTGAAGGCTCTGGCGTTAGGCGCAGACTTTGTGATGTTAGGACGGCCGTTTCTCTACGGGATCGGTGCTGCCGGCCAAACCGGAGTCAATCAAATCGTTGCGCTACTCAAAAATGAAGTGAGCGTCACACTCGCCCAACTGGGCTGTCCCAATATAGAAGATTTAGATGGATCTGTGTTAGTTGGTGATTGAGAGATTAATTAGATTGAGGCGTATGAATGGTGACTCGTTCCCTCTCCCCAATCC
This sequence comes from Anaerolineae bacterium, assembly GCA_028284105.1. GTDB lineage: Bacteria > Chloroflexota > Anaerolineae > Promineifilales > Promineifilaceae > QQUD01. The sequence goes on along the minus strand of JANQSK010000686.1, from coordinate 1,672 downwards.
GGTGACCCCGATCCCTAGCCCCCAAAACAAGGAGAAGGAACATGAAAATACGAGGTGGTGCTTTATTAGCACGTGCATTCCAAGATAAAGGTGTGTCCCAAGTGTTTACCCTGAGCGGTGGATTTTGTAACCCAGCGCTTGAAGGGTTTATGCAGTGTGAAATCCCGGTGATCAATTCACCCCATGAACAGGTGGCAGGTCACTTGGCGGATGGTTTTACGCGCATCAATCGCCAACCGGCTGTCTGTTTGGTTGGTCCTGAAGGGTTTGCTAATGCGATTCCAGCGATGATGGAAGCATGGGGTGAACGTTCTCCCGTTATTTTTGTGACGGGGTCAAGCACGCTTAAACGCCAGGGCAGCGGTGGATTCAAAGAGATTGATGACGTGGCAATTGCTGCCCCATTGACCAAATATAGCGCTCAAGTGACTCACGGTGAACGTATTCCAGAATTTGTAGATCGAGCCTGGAAGATTGCAACAAGTGGCTACCCTGCCCCAGTTCATCTAAGTATTCCGGTTGACATCATGTTTAGCTCGTTTAATGTGGATTCGGGCAAGGAAGAACGGCCGTTTCACCGGATGCCGCGCCTCTCTCGAAAAGCGTGGCCTAATCCCGATGACCTCAAGATAGTGCTCGATATCGTCAAAAATGCGGAACGTCCTATTTTGATTGGTGGGCATGGTGTTTGGTGGGCGCGTGCTGAAGGCAAACTCGAAGAAGCTGGTCGCAAAATGGGGATTCCTGTTTTCAATGTGCCTTATCATCAAAAGCTGTTGGGTGAGGAGTTTGAAGCGTATATGGGATTAGCAGACATTCATCAATACCATCCATCCAAATATGCTCTCCATGAATCAGACGTGGTGATCATGATTGGGGCTCGACTCGACAACCAAATGAACTTTGGAAATCCCCCCTTCTTTCCAGAGACAACGACGCTGATTTGCGTCAATGGTTCCCATGAAGAATTAGAATTGAATCGCTCAGCAGATTATGGCTTATTAAGTGATTCGGCTGCCTTCTTAGACGCTCTTCTAGGTGTTTATGAAAGTGGACAATGGTCACTTGATCGAGGTTGGTTTAACACCAATCGGAAAATGCGCGGGGAGTGGGTTGAGCAAATGATTGCTGATATTCCTAGCCCAGAAGAGACTGGCGGCATGATTCATCCCTTGCAGTTAGCGATTGACGTTCAAGAAGCCATGGGGGATAGTGATTGGTTAGTGATTGACGGGGGGAATACCCATTTTTGGTCTGAAATTGCCATCAATATTGCCGGCTGGAAGGGTCAAAAACTGGGCAATATTTTGCATCCTGGCACCTTTAGCATGCTAGGCGTTGGCGTCTCTTTTGCGACAGCAGCTAAGCTGACTCACCCCAAGGACAATGTAGTCGTTATTAGCGGTGATGGTGCATTTCTCTCTGGGGGATTGAGCATTGAAGCCGCGTTTCAAGAAAATCTGCCCATCGTCGTCATCATTGACAATAACGGGGGGCTTGATTGCATCTCGCAACAGCAAGAGCGCATGTTCTCAAATGGCGCACACTTTGCCACCGATTTCCGTGATATTCCATTCCACTCGATGTTTGAAGGGCTCGGTGGGTATGGTGAACTTGTTGAAAAGCGGGAAGACCTCATTCCTGCCGTTGAACGAGCTATTGCAAGTGGTAA
>JANQSK010000677.1 GCA_028284105.1 Anaerolineae bacterium | reverse complement strand
AAATGGATGATCAAAAATTCACGATTTGTTAAATGGAAAACAAGATATTTTGCCCGGCGAGAAATTGCCTCTACTTTTTGATTATAAATTCGATATTTGAGTTCATCTAGAGAGGGGGTTCCAATGAGTCGAGGCCAATCATTCCATACATCTTTAATTGTTCGACCTATAAGTGGTTGCCTTAAAGCACGGACAGTTGTTTCAACTTCAGGTAGTTCAGGCATAGTATTCATTATTATATCGAATTAACGAAAATGTGCTGATAAATTTTTCGAAGGTTGTCATTTGCTTCACATACTTTAAAATAAATCAAGATTTTCAAGCATATATGAAAACCAAAAAGTATCTTGAAAAAGAACTCGCTGAAATTTTGGTTTTTACCGAGTAAATTTCGCATCTCTTTACTGTTTGTTTTAAAATTTCATGAAATTTACATAAAGTGGAAAATCAATGGTTCCAGATGATCGTGTTTTAGTGGTTTTTGTCCCTTCTCCTGCCGATTTTGACATTATTAGACAAAATGGTTGGTATCGAATCCCACAAAAGGCAGCCCCAAAAGGTTTTATTTCAGAATATTTTGCGTTTTATTTTGGTCAAGCTTTTGGAAAAGAGAAATGGGCGATTCATTATTTTGCACCTCGCCTTGGGCATGAGTTACTGTACAGACGCGATTTATTTCCAGATGCATTAGATCATCCACGTGCAAATGAAATTTATTATAAAATTCAGTTAGGCGATATTGTAAAATTAAATCAACCCATTGTTAGCCTAAAGTGGAGAAGAGTGACTTTTTTGCATACAACGATGGATCGCTTTTTAGATGCTCGAGAAATCAATGACCTCCTCATCGAAGGAGAAAGTTACGTTGATAGAAAGTTCACAACATTGAGAGAGAAAAATACCCAAGGCTAAACTTTTTTAAATGATGACTGTTAGCAACCTTGTGCTGTTATAGAGTTAACCTGACAATATTTCGATCACTGATGAGTAATCGTATATAGTTCTAATTAGAGAAAATTAGAAAGTCACTTTGTTACGACAAATGAGAATGAAAGATGTATCTTCACCGAATTGTAACGGATATTGATGACATAATTCCGGCCGCACCATTTGTTCGCCCTGGGGGAAGCTTAATGATGATGGTCGGTTTGCCAGGAACTGGTAAGTCTTCAATTGTTGAGAACCTCAGCAAAATAGTGCCCTGTACAGTGATTAGTACTGATAATGTCCGGTTGCAAATGAGAAATCAACCTACCTACACTGCTGCTGAAATGATGTTGGTGTACGAGGTTTGTTACTCAATTATTGAGGTGCGATTAAAGCGTGGGCAACGTGTTATTTTCGATGCATCGAACTATCTTGCTGCAAGACGAGAGCATTTGGCAAAAATTGGGCGTCGATGTGGCGCTCCTGTTGCTATTTGTTCAGTACAGGCTTCCCAAGACACAATTCGTGATAGATTAAGAGAACGAATTTACGGCAAGCGCCGGGAAACTGATCTGTCAGATGCAGATTGGTCAGTTTATAAATGGATGGTTGAAGCACAAGAGCCTGTTGTTGGGGAGCATATTATTTTAGATACAACATCAAATCCCCCTGATGTTTTGGCTGACAAATTGAAAAGATATTGGTTGGAACGTGAAGACAACTCCGAAAGCAACATTGGTTTACAATCCAAAGGCTGGGACGGTAAATCAGACGACTCAAATATCAATCATCGTTGATTATTGGCAACATCATGGCTGGAAGGTTGATGTACAACCCACTCAAGCCCCTCACCACGCGATTGAATTAGCTAGAAAGGCGGCCCTGTCTAGGCATCACATTGTATTTGCTGGGGGTGGAGATGGAACAATTGGTGAAGTTGCCAATGGTCTGGTTGGGACCGAAACAATCTTAGCCCCGTTGCCTATGGGGACCACTAACTCTTTTGCAAAAGAATTAAATTATCCGATGCCGACTTTGCTTAAAAGACAACGTTTAGAAGATGTCATGGAGGCGTTGGGCAATGGGAGAGTGCACGCTGTTGATGTTGGCTACAATGTGACAGATGATAAAAACGGCCGTTATTGGCTTATGTGGTCAGGGGTTGGGGCTGATAGTCATCTCGTTCATGCCCTTGAACCTCGTCCCGCTTGGTCGAAAAAATTGGGGCGTGTTGGCTATTCCATTCAAGGGTTAGCCGAGTTACCAAAGTTTAAAAGTGTGAAAGCTTCGGTACAAGTAGATGATAAGCACATTGAGGATGAATTTGTACTCATTGTGATTACGAACTGTCGATTTTATGCCGGAATGCTGCCTATGAACCCAAACGCCAAGTTAGACGATGGCCTTTATGAAGTGCGCCTTTTTAAAGGAAACGGAACCATTAAAACATTAAGCTATGTGGCTCAACTTCTCCAGCATAAAGAGTTGAATCCTGAACACGTCATTACCTTAAAAGGTAAAAAAGTTCAGGTGAAAACCAATGATAAAATCGGATGCCATGCTGATGGGGACCAGGCAGGGTTTGCACCACTCATTTCAGAGCTGCATTCAAAAGCGTTGCGTTTGTTGGTGCCTGCTAACGCACCAGAGGATTTGTTCCTCAATTCTGGTGACAATTTAACATAATAAAGCTTGCAATATACATAATATTACGTAAACTTCTATCATGGATAGAATCGATTTTCGTTCGGATACAGTAAGTTGGCCCACACCTGCAATGCGTGAAGCAATGGCGAACGCGCATGTTGGTGATGATGTATATGGTGAAGATCCAACGGTGAAAAAGCTTGAGGCATTGGCTGCTGAGAAAGTTGGCAAAGCGGCTGGGCTATTCGTATCGAGCGGAACGATGGGGAATTTAATCGCTATTTTAGCGCACACAACACGTGGTGATGAAGCGATAATGGGACATGACGCCCACACAATTCGCGCTGAAGCAGGTGGCATGGCCACATTAGGCAGTGTTGTTCCAAAGCCGTTGCAAACTGATCAATTTGGCAAAATGGATCTTGATGAGCTAAACACGGCCGTTTCTCCTGATAATGAACACTATCCCAATACAAGCCTCATTCTTGTTGAAAATAGTTACGGCATGAAGCAGGGCTATCCCATTGAGCCAGATTATTATGAAGACATTCGGGAAATTGCGAATCGTCATCAATTAACTGTTCACATGGACGGTGCTCGGCTCTTTAATTCGGCCGTGGCCCAAAACATTCCAGCGAGCGAAATTACTCAACATGTTGATACAGTTACTTTTTGCTTAAGCAAGGGCTTGTCAGCACCTGCTGGCTCCGTTTTATGTGGTGATGCGGCATTTATAAAAAAAGCACGTCGAGCTCGTAAGTCTCTTGGTGGTGGAATGCGACAGGCCGGCATTTTAGCTGCGGCAGGAGTCATTTCATTAACTGAAATGATTGAGCGTCTCGAAGATGATCATCGCCGTGCAAAAACATTGGCAAATCAGCTGGCTAATATTCCTGGCATAATAGTTGAGCCCGATACAGTTAAAACAAATATGGTCTTTTTTGGCTTAGATGAAACGGTAAAGCCAACAAAAGAAGAGATCATTAAACAATTACGAGAAGAACAAAATATTTGGATTGGTTCAACCTACGGCCATCGTTTTAGAGCCGTCACACATTATTGGATTACAGACGAAGACGTGTCTAATCTAGTCGAATCATTAACTCAGATTATTGGAAAACAATAAATTCATCAGGATGACCATCACGCCAACTTGCCTGTTTAAGGAAATAAATTGGTTGATGTATCTGAAAAGTTAAACAAAGGATGGTCACCTAGGAGGCAGCAATGGCCAATTTAATTGGTCACACCATTAACGAACGGTACAAACTTGAAGCCCTATTAGGGGATGGCGGTATGGGTACCGTCTACAGGGCTTATGATTTAAATCTTGATCGCCAAATGGCTCTCAAGCTCATGC
>JANQSK010000658.1 GCA_028284105.1 Anaerolineae bacterium | reverse complement strand
TAATAAATTTTATTTTGCAATATCTTCTTTACAATTAATATAACGTTTTTTCTCAACGTTTTCCGAGGTCATTTTTTAGAACTTAGTACTATAGACACATGACTCAGTTCCTATTACTTATGAAAACATTTCCAGAGCAAGAAAGGTTTCACCCGATAAGTCTAAATATTTGCCTAACTCTTAGATTGTCTATGATTACGATTGATGATGTAAATAATGTCTTTAAATGCGGCTACTATGTTGAATGGTAAGTGTCTTCCAATTTTTGATAGAGCTCTTGGCAAAGATGTTCAATCTCTGGGGAGAGCTGAACGCTGGTCCCTTTTTTAACTGACTTTGCGTGTACTTCTTTTAAAATGTGCTTTCCTGGAAAATCACGGTTCAAAAAATGATAAATTTGCGCGATCGCCTTTGGTGGATCTGTCGCAAAATCCTCATATCTTAACATGGTTACTCTTGGATGTTGGTGTAACCCTTGTTCAAAAAACAGTTGATTACGTGCAAACCAAAACAGGGCAGCTGCATCATGTTTATTCATATCCTCAGAAAAACATTCTCGGATAATTGATTGCGTTTTTTCTGACGCATTTTGTGACCGCCAATTAGTTTGATCGTTTTCCAAAAACGGCCGTATATCACTAATCCCTACGTCATCCCCAAATGCTTTCAAACTAGACGCTGCCACATCTTTATAGTCCCGATACGCCCAAAGCACATGCCCCGTTGGGAAAAAATCCAGAATCTCGCTGGCATTTTGTGACTCCACTAACGGTTTTGCCACAATCAGCTCAGCATGGTGCTTTCCAACTTCATCTTTTACTGTTGGAAGAGGATTTAATCTCAGTTTTAAAGGATCATTTGAAGATAATTTGCTCGATTCGCGATAAACGATCGAGAGAAGATCCCGCACAAAAATACGGGTTAGCAGACTTGTTCCGGAACGCTGACACCCCATAATGAACAAGATTTTGGGAAAATTTGGTTTTGTTACAAGAAACCGTTGATAAAGCCGTTTATAAATATAAAAAATGAACAAATCGAACGTCACATTTTTTATATTCAAACGCTCTTTTATTTTTAGCCACATTAACTGTCAAACTCCTGTCGCAGATGCACGAGGATTAATGTAAAGAGTCAATCTATCATGTTTTCTTAAGTAGTACCTAAAGACAATTTTCAGGAGTTACCCTAAAAATCCGAAGTCGATCGGCATCATAGTTCAAGCGTTCTGTGTGTGATTCCACCCAACTAAGCAAACTATAATCAACTCTACCCTCTCCTGCCATCACAAACCATGCAGATGTCTCAATTTGGCAATTCATAACTTCTTCAGTTGCTTCTGATTGAAGGCGCATGGACCTTACTTGACTAGTAGGCAAATAATGTTGACCCACCACTGGATCATTCGTGAAAATGATATCGTTTGAATCGGCTATCGATTGCACATAGAAAAAGGCGGTTTTTAAATCTAATCTCCCTCCATGACTATCCGTATAGTAGTCTTGCAGTTCTGAGATTGGCTGAACCATAAATAGGAGCATTACGGCCGTTAATCCCACCCAGTGCAATCCCGATTGGTGTACTCGATGGAGTAATTGATATGCGCCAACGGCCGCTAAGAATAGCCAAGCTGGCAACGTTACAAAAATATAACGTGGGTGTGTAAATTGAAAGAATGCAAAGCTAAGCGTAATTCCCAGTGGAATGATGATGGCAGACACCCAAAATAATGCCTCTTTCTTGCTGGTTTGAAAAAGGTGAACCGTCCCGATGAGCGCTAAAACCACAATGTGTAAATCAACCGATTGCAGGTGTCGAATAAATAAGCGTTGTGGGGAGATGGCAGCTGAAACAGAGTAAATGTCAAACCACAGCTGGGGCTCACGAATAAAGTCGTATCCAAAAAAGAGCATAGCGGAGAGACCAATGCCTCCGAGCAACAGCAACTGCCAAATTTGAATTTTACTCTTACCGTTGAAGAATACATTGCTCCCGACAAAGCCAATGATGACAGGAATAATAAAAAGCCCAAGCAATCGCTCACTAACTGTCACAACGATTGCCACTATACAGACCACAAACACCCATCTTTTTTGATGTTCATACCCCCAATAAAATGCAAAAAGGGCGCTCCAATAAAAGATGAGCATGGTGATGTAAAATCTTGAGTTTTGAGACCAGTAGATGTGCCACGGTGAAACGGCTAAAAATAGCGCAAATAGAAGGGCAATTGGCACATTCTGCTGCTGTTTTTTTATGAGCCAATAAAACAGTGGAATAGAAAGGATGCCTAAAATGGTCAGCATCACTCTCGCGTTAAATTCGTTGATGTTATCGGGAGAAACGGCCGTATAAATCAAAGCTGAACTGACTGGATGCTCCCGTAAGGCAAAGCCCAAATTTTGCTGCAAGTTTTGTGGCAACGTCAACGCATTATGAAGCGTAAAAAGTTCATCTACCCAAAAGCTCCACGTTGCCAACTTATAAAAGCGAAGGCCAGTGCCAATAGCCAAAATAATGATGAGGCTGCACCATTCATATTGATCTTGAATCAGTTTGACAATGGGTTGGGGAAATTTGGATAGAAACATCTTTATCCGGCGGCTTTACATCAAGCAGGCATCTTAAGCGAAATATAATCTTGGTACAAATTCATGGTGGCTTCGTAAAAACGCTGTGGGTTATTCGTCTCTTCCACAAATTGTCTTGAGCCAATAGCCAATTGCCGTGCCAAAGCAGGATTTCCAATGAGTTGATTAATTTTGTCACTCAGTTCGTCTGAATTACCAGATTCAAATAATAATCCTGTTTCTCCTTCAATGACTAACTCAGGAATCCCTCCTATTTTGGCACCAACAACTGGTGTGCCTGAAGCCATAGACTCCAATATCGCCATTGAATAATTTTCGTACCATTCAGAAGGGACGACTACAAAGCGCGCATTTTTAAGCAATGGCATCAATTTGTCCTGTCCTAGATACCCTAGAAAATGGACATTGTTTAATTCATGCTTTGCTTTATACGCTTCGAGTTCAGGCAAGAGATCACCAGTACCTGCCACATATAAGTCGGCACCTTTGATGTTACGCATCGCGTGTATTAGGGTGCGTACTCCCTTTGTTTCAACAATTCGCCCAAAAAACACAAAATAATTTTCCGAATCAAAGTTAGGCTCATATGTATCAACGTGCAGGAAGTTTGGAATGCGCTCAATTCGGTTCTGAATGCCGTGCTCTTGCAACTTGTTCTTCAAAAACAGGCTAGGGGACACAAAAGCATCCATGTTTTTTTCATAGATTCCAGTCATTTTATGCGCATACATCTCAATACCGGCGAGCACACTAGCTGGAAATGAACCCCGTTTACATTTATGCTTCATTACATTGTAGAAGCGATTACCCTTACAGCGTTCGCAAACTTGATTATTAGTCACAAAGTTCGTGTTTGGACAAACGAGTTTGTAATCGTGCAAAGTTTGGAAAACGGGTAGATTGGCCTGTTTAATGGCTGTCAAAATCGAGGGTGAAATTTCGTGTGCAATCCCATGAATGTGCACCAAATCGGGTTTTGTATCAGCAATAATCTGTTCAATTTTCTGTTTGGCCTCACGTGAATAGATAACACGCTCTGCTACTTTTAACTTACCACTGATGCCACCGCCCTTGCCAAGGAGTGAAGGAAAATCAACTTCGCTAACAAAATATTTTTCATATGGGGAAGATTGATTCTTTTCATGATGCATGCAAAAAGGGATGACTTCATGCCCCTGCTGTTCAAACAAAGCGATCATGTCTAAAAAACAGCGGTCGGCACCACCTCTTAAATAGTTAAATGTATTGCACATCAATATTTTCATTGATTATTCTTCCAATTTTGCTTCACTAGGCAAGCTGTTGATGGTTAGGCTCCGCTAGTTGTTTTCTTTCTACCTAGTGTTCCGTCTAACAAAGATTGCCGGATAGATTTGAGTCACGGAACCTGAGGTTTTGACAAACAGGCGGCATCGATTTGTCCGGCAAAAGAAGTTTGTCA
>JANQSK010000657.1 GCA_028284105.1 Anaerolineae bacterium | reverse complement strand
CTGTCTTATTGGGGGCTTTTTGGCGGGGTTAATGTGCCAATGCCTTTGTGGATTTATCATCTTTTAAATGCGACTGTGGTAACGGCCGTATTTGGCTTTCCCGTTGCTATTTTTAAAATGCTCAGAAGAGAAATCCCGATCAAAAAATTAGACAACGATTCTTGGCTGATTACATTATTGTCCATCATATTTGGTACCGTTGAACGTCATTTTGGATTAGTCATTGCCTTATTGTGGAGCGGTGCAGTCGTATATGGCATTATTGACTGGGCGACCATTACTTGGTCTTCCCAAGGACGACTCGTTTTTTCAGCCCTGCCATCATTAAACATTTTGCTCATTGTTGGCCTTGTAGGGTGGATGCCACGGCACTTGGGTGAAAGATTAACTTATATTTTCGTGGGTTTCTTCTTTTTGATTTCGCTGCTTGCCCCCTTTGTTTGGATTGGTCCAGCTTATCAACATGACCCGCAACGCCTAGGACAGATAACGGAACCGTTAGACATCATTTTTGGAGAGCAATTGCAGCTGTCTCATTATCAAATCTCAGGGTCTCAATCAGCAGGCTTTACGGTGACTCCAGGAGATTCTATTGTGCTCGAAACGGAGTGGGATGTTCTGGCCGAGACCGATAGGAATTGGAGCGTCTTTGTTCATCTCAATGATCCAGTCATTGGCCAACCGATTGCCCAACGTGATATGTATTTGGGGCAGGGCTTATTAGCTACCTCGTTTTTAGAGCGTGGACAAACAGTAACCAATCGGTATGAACTGACAATCCCAAAAACGGCCGTTTCTCCAGCTAATCTTGAGTTAGTCATCGGGCTGTATGATTTTCATACAGGTGAAAGGCTATCAACGCAAAGTGGTGACTTTCAATTTTTAGAAACGATTTCTTTAGATTCGGTGTCTTCTGAGGTTCCCAATGCAACGGCCGTTAATTTTGAAGATGAAATTCAGTTGAATGGCTATGAAGTGAGCAACCGAAGCGTTGCGGCGGGTGAGTTGGTTGAATTGACATTGTATGTTGAAGCTTTACGGCCGTTGGAAACCAATTACACATTCTTCACCCAACTGGTTGACAGCGATACGACGCGTTGGGGTGCCATTGATATTTCTCCAACAATGCCAACATCCCAGTGGACTGAGGGAGACATTCAAGAAATACAGCTTCATTTTGTGGTACGTGAAGATGCACCTGCCAATGTATATCCCCTAATTATTGGGATGTACACACAAACAGAAACGGGTGAATTTAATCGTCTTCAAATCATTGCGGATGATGGTCGGCCAACGGATGACTTTCTCAATTTAACATTGGTGCGAATTGAATAAGGTGATTTGTTTGATTCAAGCTTGATGGAAGGCATACGCATGCGCAGAATTTATAAAATCAACGAAGGGTTGTCTACTTTATTTCCTAACGGTGAAGATCCATTTCAAATGGTGACGCGTTTGGCTGAAGAGTGTGGCGAATTAGCCGCCGAAGTGAATCATTTTGAAGATAGCGGCGTGAAACGCCAAAAACTCGGAGACCCTGATCCGAGAAAGATGGCCAAAGAAATTCAAGATGTCATTCGGTGTGCATTACGCATTGCCACCTACTATAATCTTGAGGAGGCAGTTGAGCGCTCAATAGACGATTCACTCCAAAAGATGATAGAGCAAGGAATTATTCAAGAATGAGTGTGTTGAAAAATCCACTTCACCAATTAGAATCAACCAATGCCGCTCAATCCCCGCTTGCTGTTGGGATATTAATGGGTATAACGGCCGTATTGCTGGGTATAGTTTTGGCATTTGGGGGACCCATTGCGGGTGCCGCTTTGCTCGTTGCAGGTGTTGCTGCTTTTATCGTCCTGCGTGACATTGAAGTTGGATTTTGGGGTGTCATCTTCGTCGTTTGTCTGCTTCCCTTCGCGACCATTCCCATCGATCTTGGGATCACACCAACCTTTTTAGATGTTGCCTTAGGGACCGTTGTTGGGGTTTGGCTTTTAGGCATTGTGACGGGGCGTCAAAAGTCAATCATCACCTCATCAATTACACTTCCACTGATATTATTTATTTTAATCGCTATCTTTGCATTTATTTTTGGTTTACCAAATGGACCATTAACCCCTACATTGCTTAGAAAATTTGCCGAACTCCTTTTGAGTTTGGGGTTTGTCATCGTGATTGTTGATTATTGTCACAATTGGGAACGATTAGAACGCGTCACAAAAGTGCTGCTCTTGGCTGGGGCATTTGCTTCATTTATTGGGATTTTCTTTTGGATTCTTCCTGATGAGCTGACCAATGAACTGCTCAATGTCCTTACCCGCGTAGGGTACCCGGGTGGGTGGGTTATTCGCTATATTGAAGAAGACCCTTCCCGTGCAGAGCGTGCAATTGGAACTTCCGTTGATCCCAATGTGCTTGGCGGGTTGCTATTGATGTTAGGCGCATTAGCTGGGCCTCAATTGATGGCAAAACGGCCGTTGTTTCCCCGTTGGATAGTGGTCGGTATCATTGGTGTCATCTTCTTGGCGATTGTTCTCACCTTTTCCCGTTCAGCGATGATTGGTTTAGCTTTTGGATTGGGGTATGTTGCCATTCTTCGCTATCGTCGACTTATTCCCTATATGTTCATAGTAGGGGTTCTCTTTTTATTACTCCCTGTCACCCAAGAATTTGTCGTTTCCCGCTTTTTAGAAGGGTTTCAAGGGCAAGACTTAGCGACTCAAATGCGTTTTGGTGAATATCGTGACGCGCTGAGACTCATTCAGCGGTATCCTACATTTGGTGTTGGATTCGCAGGTGCGCCAGATATTGATCTTTATTTAGGAGTCGCCAATGTTTATTTAACCATTGCTCAATCAATGGGCGTTGTGGGTTTACTCTTCTTCTTTGGAGTGATTGGTACCTTATTTGGTGATGCCTATCTGAATCGTCAATGGTTTGCAGAGAATCCTGAGAAAGATGCCATTTGGCTTGGCTTACATGCAGCAATTATCGGGGGATTAGTGGCAGGGTTGTTTGACCATTATTTATTTAATCTTGAATTTCACCACGCAGTGACAATATTTTGGCTGATCATTGGGTTGGCCTCAGCCTCGACAAGACTCCGGAACTCGGAATAAAAAAGGCCACTTTATTGAATAAATAAAATGGCCTAACAATATTAATTACTGTTGATGATGTTTAACCGCAATCATTAAATCCATCGACAAAAAGCTCTTGTTCAATCACTTGCCCATCTCCTGAGACGATACGCCCAAGTCCGATTTGGGAAGAGCCATCAGGGCTGAATATTTCAAATCCAACACCTTCATTCGCGACATTGGCTCCTATTAAATCACCATTCCAATAGTACGAATACACCTCATCGCCACCATTCCCTTTCATAAACACGGTTCGGAATTTGCCAGATGATTCGCATCGTGTGCCAGGCAGTGGATAAATCTCAATAGTAAGTGGCGCACATTGACCTGCACCGCAAATCGATGTACTTGGCGTTGGGGTTACTTCACTGCCAGCTACGATGGGAAGATTGCTAACGTTGCCACCGTATTCAAATCGGGGACCAAATACAAAACCTTCAATCCCATCCGGTGTCCGAATGTATAGCCAATCGCCAAACTCTGAACGTCCTAGTACGTCTACAATCGTTTCCGGCCCTACAAAGGTCTTTTCAGTCGAGTTGCTGTCTGGCTCAAAGAAGACACTTGAGGAAAGCAAGGCAACGGCCGTATTTGATACAGTAGCTTGTGTCGGACTCGGCACAGGTGTATCCGTAGGAACGGCCGTTTCAGTGGGTTCATTCGTTGGTGTGAAAACGGCCGTTTCAGTCGGTTGTTCAGTAGGTATTTCTGTTTCCGTGATTGTGGCCATTTGGGTTGGAACGGCCGTCTCTTCCACAGGTAGCACTTCAAGCGTAGGAAGTATAGTTTCTGTTGGATCGGCTTCAACGATCTGAGTTGGTTCAACAATTGCTATTGCGGGGTCATCATCCGCAGCCACATTTGTTGAGCCATTTGAGCGACTTAGTGCAAATCCTGCAACAAGCAAGGCGATTAATGGTAACAGTACGTAACGGCCGTATTGCTTTAACACAGGCTGAAGCTTATTCACATTAAAATTGAAATTTGTTTCAGTGATATGCTTGGCTGTTGCTAAAGAGCGGAAAATGCCGCTTGGACGCTCATCTTTAACGTGCCTGATGTTGTGCGCTAAAACAACGCTTTCTTCCTCCTGGGGGCCAAAAGGCGACCATTTTCGTGGGATTTGAATTTGTTGGTCAACCGAATTACGAATCACGCGGTCATAAACAAAAGCAAAGAGCTCATTGATAGAAATATCTCCATCGTTGCCAATATCTGCTTGTCCGCTTTCTAATCCCTCAATGAGGTGTTTTGTAAATTGGGACGGTTTAGCTTGCCCTTCAACTTTCCCTTCAGTCCACAAATATTGGGTGCTGTCGGTTGCCGTAATAATAATCCGATTTGGATTGTTTCGCGTAAAGTTTGCTCCCGCATTAACCGTTTGTCCGATAATATTTGCTTTATCGGTTTCCAATGCGTGGCTAAAATGGGAATCTAAAATCACGATTTGGTGATTGCAATCAGAGCTATCCATTTCGTCAGCAATAAACCCAGCGGGAATGGTTGTTCCTCGAAGAAGATTATGTTCTGAGTTGGCTGCTGTTAAATAGAAACGACTCCGCATCCCAATGGCAGCATGCCCAATATAATAAAGGAGCAGAAAATCATCTTGCTGCTTATCAGCATAGAATCGCGAAATGTGACGTCGAATGACGTCTGTCGGTTGATTGACAAGCACTTTGACATCGTCAAATCCCCCAATTTTGGGCTGACGTAATAGTTCAGCAAAATAATCAACATCGATATGATGCTTGACAAGCTGATTGAGGACGGGGTCTTTATAATTTGTGGTATGAATGATCAGTGCTTGTCGTCGGCTATTTCGTTTATTTGCATCACGAATTGGTGTAATGGTGTGGGTTTCAATCGTGTTTGCAATTTTTGAGAGCGCATTGGCAAACGCAACGGCCGTTACAAAACGTTCTCGTTTTTCTTTGGCCATGGCATGCCCAATCACCTCTTGAATTTCAATAGGAAGGCTTGGAACCATATCCAAAATGTGCGGTACAGGCTCAAAAATATGTTTTACAGCGACGGCAATGGGAGTGTTTGTTTGATAAGGGTGCTTCCCAGTCAGCATTTCAAATAAGATAACACCCAAAGAATATATATCACTTCGCCCATCTAGCTCAGAATCTCCCTGAATTTGTTCAGGGCTCATATACGCTGGCGTGCCAACAGCACCACCTGTTTCAGTTAATTTTGTATGGGCTTTATGAATTTTGGCTGTTCCGAAATCAGAAATATAGGGATCATTTCGATTATCAAACAGAATATTGCTTGGTTTTAGATCGCGATGCACAATGCCATGCGCATGGACTTCATCTAAAGCGGGTGCTAATTGATTGATAATGGCAGATGCTTCTTTGATGGTCAGGGGACCTTCTTTCAGACGGTCCATCAAAGAGCCACCCATCATAAACCGCATAACCAAAAATGGTTGGCCATCCTCTTCACCAAAGTCATAAACAGGCACAATGGCAGGATGATCTAATGCGGCAACAACTTTTGCCTCTCGTTCAAAGCGACGACGAAAAGTGGGCTGATGTAATAACTCAAGAGGTAATAGTTTGATAGCTACATCTCGCTCAAAATGTGGATCATGAGCCAGATAAACTGTAGACATTCCCCCTCGGCCAAGTTCTCCTTGGATGCGGTATCGACCGATTTTATTGGGTATCATGTTGTCATTATAGATTCGGATACTGCTCGAATTGGGGGGATTTCGCGGCTTCTTCACGTAATCCTAGATGTTTAGGACTTATGTCCTATCCATTGCCAATACAATTTAATTTACGGCTTAACTTTACTTCAAAATTAGGTCATCCTTCCCATTAATGGGGACCCATTCCAATAAAAATTTCATAGGATGGTGCGGATCACATATAAAAAAATTATGGTTGATCCGTACTAAAATTGTCAATGAGTTATCTTAAGAAAAGGATTATCTAGGACTAATTTCCTGTTTGGTTTGTGGCCATAAAGGAGGGGGTTCAAAAAAAAAGATCTTCTGCTATAATGTTTATGTCTATTTGTAATATTTATTGTGCGGAGGCTTCATGCGGAAAATTTATTG
>JANQSK010000653.1 GCA_028284105.1 Anaerolineae bacterium | reverse complement strand
CCGTGGTTTAACCCAGATGGTGTTGTTGAGGCAGCTAAAACTTACTATCAGGATGCAGATCCTAAAAATCCTAAAGTTTCCCCAATATTTGCCGACTATACAGGTTTTCCATCCATGCTCCTCCAAGTTGGGGATTGGGAAATTCTCTTAAACGATACGACACGTGTTGCCCAAAAAGCCAAAGAACAAGGTGTTGATGTCACGTTAGAAATTTGGGATGGTATGTGGCATGTTTGGCATGCCTTCTATGATCACGTTATTGAAGGACATCAAGCGATTGATAATATGGGAGAATTTATCAAAACAAGGTGGGGAGCCTAGAAAACACGAAAGCCCCTGTTAAGGGGCCTTGTGTAGAAGAGAAGAGGAGGAGGAGAAGAGAAGGAGAGTTTGTTTCTATATCCTTATATTACCCGCTTCCTACTTCTTCTTGTGTAATTCGCTTGACACCTCAAGCGTACACTTTCAGACAAATTCAGTGTTAATATTGTTAAATTTCCCCTTATCGGCCACCAAATCCAGTCATTGAAATACCTTGAACAAAATATCTTTGTGCAAAAACAAAGATGATGATCATGGGTGTTACAGCAATCGTGCTGGCTGCAAATACCAACTCCCAAGAAGAAGTAAATGACTCTTGGGCATTCAATGAAGCAATACCGATTGGCAATGTCCATTTATCAATGCTGTTCAAGAAAATGAGTGGCGTCAGATAATCATTGTAATGTTGCAAGAGTGCAAACACGGCCACTGTAGCAATGACTGGTTTAGACAAAGGCAAAATAATTTGGAACAAAATGCGAAGATGGCTTGCCCCATCCATAAACGCTGCTTCATCTAACTCTTTCGGGATTGCCCTGAAGAATTGACGCATGATAAATACATACAGCGGTGTTCCTGCAAACCAATAAGGCACAGTCAGTGGAAGGTGCGTATTAATCCAGCCAAATGCCCTAAATTCAATGAATCGAGGGATGATTGTAATGACTTCAGGAATTAAAATCGTTGCGACCAATAGACCAAAGAAGAAATCACGGCCAGGCCATTCAAGTCGTGCAAACGAATAGGCGACCATAGCGGATGATAGAACCGTCCCCGTCACAGCGAAAAAGACAACTTTTGCTGTATTTCCAATAAAGGTGGCAAACGGTAATCCTGGAAGTTGAAAGACTTTCTGAAAATTGTCCCATTGTGGATTATCAGGAATCCAAACGACGGGAACTACAAAGATCTCTGTTGATGCTTTTAAAGAAGATGAAAACATCCACAATGCTGGAATCAGGAATGATATAAGTAGGAAGGTTAAGAAGATTTGTAAAAGGCTTAACCCAAAGATCGATGTAACTCTTTGACGTGAAATACGATTTGATAGAGGTTGTATTGTGCTCATAGATTTACTCTTCGTAATAAACCCACCGACGTGAGATATAGAATTGTGCGCCTGTTAATCCAATGACAATGAAGAAAAGTTCAATCGCTAAGGCTGAAGCATAGCCCATATTGAAGAACTGAAATCCTTCGCGCCAAATGTTCAATACAATGAAGAGGGTTGAATCCGAGGGTCCACCTTCTGTCATAACTTGAGCTGGAATAAAGGTTTGGA
The DNA here is from genome assembly GCA_028284105.1 of Anaerolineae bacterium. Taxonomy (GTDB): domain Bacteria; phylum Chloroflexota; class Anaerolineae; order Promineifilales; family Promineifilaceae; genus QQUD01. The sequence continues at coordinate 5,034 of JANQSK010000653.1, read as the reverse complement.
ACGAATTCACAAGGGCGAATATCATATTCAAGAAAATAAAGGGTGTCATGAGAGGCAAAGTGACACTGAATAAACGGCGAATAGGTCCAGCGCCGTCAACCTTGGCAGCTTCCATGAGTGAGTCTGGAATATTACCTAGCCCAGCGATAAAAATCACCATTTGACGACCGATCATCCAAAGAGACATGAAGATAAAGGCTGGCTTTGCAAGTTCAACCTGGAATAGCCATTCATATGCAAATGTGCTTTCTTGGCCAGTGAAAAATGTAATCACACGGCGAATTGTGTCGTTTAAGATTCCGAACTGGGGATGAAGGATTCTTTGCCAAACAACTGCCCAAGCCACTAGTGGAACGATCAGCGGGAGATAGAAGCCTGCTCGATAAACGTCACGAAATTTTATTTTTTGAGTTAATGCAAGTGCTAATGTAAAGGAGATAACTAGCTGTAGAGGAACCGCAATTAAGGTATAAAAAGCACTATTCCCTAAACTTTTAATATTGCGGAGTCCAGCAGGGGAATCAGAGAACATGCGTCTAAAATTCCCTAAACCAATAAACTGGGCATCACCAATCAAATCCCATTCTTGAAAAGAGAGCCAGAATAAATATCCAAACGGGTAAGCAACAAAAACGAAAAAGCCAATGATGAATGGGGCGGCAAAAGCATAACCAAGAAGCCATTCACGTAATTTTTGTGGACTAGGGCGTTTTCTGTCGCCTCTAAAAAAGTCTAATGCGGCCATATGTTTTTTTTAAAGATTGATATAAATGGAAAACTCTAATGATAAGAAAATCCATTTACTTAGGGAGCGACTAACTGATTTATGCTTTGTAGTCGATCGCTGAAATAGAAGCCCCAAGCATTTGCACTTTTGGCAAACACTTGGGGATAAAAATTAACGAACAAAAATGTTGGGTTTTGCTAAATTAGCTAGCCCAGAATTCGTCCAAAATAGCTTGTACAGCTTCGTCAACAGCTGGCATAACTTCTGCAGCAGTTGCATCATTGGCGATGATTGGATCATAACCAATTGGTTTAACAGCTTCTGCCCAGAATTGAGAACGAGAAATACCGCCAACAACGTCAACTTCTGAGCGTTTGAATGCTTCAATGAAGTTAGCTGCGTTTTCAGCACCAAATCGTTCTGCAACTGCTGGAACCCAGAAGTTTTCTACGAGTTCAGCGTTGTTAGGAATACGACCGGTGATTGTTGCGTAGGTTGTGTTCCCTTCTTCACCAGCAAGATAGCTAGCAAAACGCCAAGCAGCATCAACATTATCTGAATTAGGAATGGCTAAACCTTCTGACCAACCGCGATGTGGGCGGCCACCATCAGCACCTTGTGGCATCAATACAACATCGAATTCAGTTTCATTACCTTCTTCGCGCAGTTCTGGTGAGTTCATGCGAGGCATGTACCATGCACCTTCGTATTTCATACCTACGTTTCCAGACTCAATTGCTACCGCGCCACCTTCGGTGTCAGCAGCACTTGGGGCAACGCCCATGCTGTGAACAAGGTCTTGTGCAACCAATTGAATGGCTTCAACGATTTCTGGTTGATTGAATGTGGCTTGTTTTGGATCGACGATGTCGTCAAATTCTTGCTTACCAGTTGAACGGATATAGTGAATATCACGGAACCAGCTACCATTTGCCCAAGTACCAAAGATTTTATTTGCACCATCACCGCTTGTGAGTTGTTCAGCGATGCTTACAAAATCTTCCATGGTCCAATCATTGGTTGGGTAATCAACACCTGCAGCATCAAATACTGGTTTGCTATAGAACATAAGCATGGTGCCCCATTGCATTGGGATCAAGATGCGTTGTCCATCGCGCAAAGTACTTACGCTGATGCTTTCGATGTCATCATCATATACTTTGTCAAAATAGCTGTCGGCAGCAACAAAGTCACTAATGTCAGCCAAGACACCTTTATCGAAGAAAGGTTGCCATTCCCATCCTTGGAAAGATGAAAGATTTGGCGTTTCACCACCAGCAATGAGTGTGTTGAGCTTAGCGTAGAATTCAGCACCTGGTGAAGATGCTAAGTTAACTGTGACGTTTGGATTGGCTTCGGTATAAGTTGCAATGAGTTCTTCATATGCACCTTCATCACCACCCCATGCCAAGAATTCTAGGGTTACTGGTTCATTGCTTGCTGCTTCACTTCCAGAGCTACCGCTAGCATCTGGTTCTGAGCCACCGCAACTTGCCAAGACGATTGCAGCTGAACCTGCGCCCGCAAAAACAAGGAATTGACGGCGTGAAAATTTATTTTCAACTTCTTGGGTCATATTTTGTATCTCCTCACTATAGGTGCAGTTTCCTGATGAAATGAAAGACCAACTTATTCACCTTGTGGAATCTGCTTGAGTATTTTGCATATTGTTTTGGAGCGACTATTTGCAAAATACGTTATTGTGAAACATGAAACCGGATGGAACGATTTTGCCACTGTTCCATGTATATGGCAAATATTTTATAGGGACTTTGTATAACTGACCAACAAAGTGTAGGATTAGGCGATTTTTTCCTTGTTCTTTGTCTTCTGAAGAGACATGATTGATAATTATCGAATATGAATACACCCGCTGTTATTTTAAATCCTGAAGCTCAAAATATGCTTCAGTCAGGTTTCTATGAAATTGCACATTTGCTGTCCTTAACGCTTGGACCAACTCAAGGATCTGTGCTTGTTGACTCAGATACGAAAGAACGTCCAGACTTGCTGACGGATGCTGCAACGATTGCTCGTCGAATAATTGGGCTACCTGACCGAGGGCGAGATGTGGGTGCGATGCTTCTTCGTCAAACCGTTTGGCGAAGTAGCCAAAGAGAGGGAGATGGTACAGCCTTAACGGCCGTAATTGCCCAAGCCGTTCTCAAAGAAGCAACAAAAATGATAGCAGCGGGGGCCAACCCCATGATGGTACAGCGTGGGGTGCGACAAGCTGTTGATGTGGCACGAAAAGCGCTAGAAGCCCAAGCAAAACCTGTACAAACAGATGATGATTTAACGGCCGTTGCGCAAGCAGTCACAGGTCATCGTGCTCTATCCGTTGTTTTGGGTGAGCTGTATGATCTATTAGGAGCCGAAGCACACATCATTATTGAAGACTTCATGGCACCATTGATTGAACGTACCTATTTAGATGGTGGTCGCTGGAGTGGGCAAGTTATTTCTCCTTATATGCACTCCACGAAGATATCTAAAAAAGCAATCCAAACCAATTGTCGTGTCGTGCTCTATCAAGAGCGGCTTCATGATGCTGAGGATGTTGAACCACTTCTCGAAATGATGATAAAAAATGAGCAGAAGAAACTTTTGCTCGTTGCTGTGGAGATTAAAGGGGCTGCTTTAGAAACCTTAGTCTTGAATCATACCAATGAAGAGACCCCATTGAGTATTACGGCCGTTGCATTGCCAGCAGGTGGTGAGCGGGGTCGTGAAGATATGCTCGACCTAGAAACGTTAACGGGTGCTACTGCCCTTGGTTCACACATTGGGCGCCAGTTACGACATATTAAAATGGAAGATTTGGGAAAGGCTGGCCGAATTGAAGCCGGCAATGAACATTTCTTCGTGATGCAGGGTGGCGGCAACCGCTCAAATCGTCAGAAAACAATCGAAGCGTATAAAACCCAATTATCACAGATGAAAGTGTATGATGACCAAAAGAAGCGGCTCCAAATGCGAATTGGTCGATTGACTGGTCATGCCGCTATCTTGAAAATCGGTGCTACAACAAAAGTTGAGCGTACCCATCTCCATCAAAAAGCTGAACAAGGGATCAAAGCGCTGGCTGCAACGGTTGAGGGTGGATATGTTCTTGGGGGAGGCTTGGCTTTGAGAAATTGCCAGCCTGCCGTTTGGGAATGTGTTGAATCCCTCTCTGGTGATGAGCGAATGGGTGCAACGGCCGTTTACCACGCGTTGGAAGCACCAGCTCTTCAAATTTTGCGAAATGCGGGCACCTCAAGTCCAGAAGCCTTACTCAATCAATTAGAATTTCAACCAGAAGGAACTGTTTTTGATGTGATTTCTGGTGAATTTAAAGATGCATATACGGCGGGGATTGTTGATCCGTTACGTGTTGTATTGTCATCCTTGGAGTCAGGGGCGAGCGGGGCGATGCTGGCGCTCAGTATTGAAACAATGGTTTTGAATAAAAAGCCAGAAATGACGTTTGATCCATAATGTGGAGAACAAAAAGCATCTTGAAATAAATAACGCAAAATGCGCTTTTGTTCTCCTATAAGTAATTTTCATTTTGCACCTCTGTTGTCAAGATATTTGTTGAAAATTACTAAAAAGACAAAAAAGTTTCTAACAAATATGAATGATTGGGTTTTAGAGAGTGAAGTTGAATTTTTAGGGACGATTTCTGATATGGGATGGTCGGCTGAGTCTGGTGATTGGATAGCTTCACCTGCAGGCCTCTTCCATAACCGAAACGGCCGTTGGCAACTCATTCAAAAACAAGTGCCTTTTTGGCATCTTAATACAGTCACTGTTGAAGAAAAAACGATATTAGCAGCAGGTCTCCCAAAAGGGATTTTGCGGTCTGCGGTTGGTGGTAATCGCTGGGAGATGGCTTGGGTCGAACAAACGGACCGACCCATCACATGTTTGGTTGCTTCGCCAAATTTACAGCGCGATGGCGTGTGGCTGGCAGGTACTCAAGGGGATGGCGTATTACGCTCAACTGATAATGGCCGGCATTGGGAACTTGTCAATTGGGGTCTACGAGATTTTACGGTCCTTGATTTAGTGACTGCGCCTGTTTGGGGAGAACGAGAATTTGTTTACGCCGTAACAGCTGATGGTGTTTATCAATCTCCAAACGGTGGACGAGCCTGGCGATTTATTGGAGACAGCTTTGATTTTACAGATCCTATCCAAGCGTGTGCGGTGAGCGCTGATTTTGCAAACGATCAAACGGTGTGGCTTGGGAGTGAAAATGGTGCATTGTATGTTTCGAACGATAAAGGGCGGAATTGGCAAACGGCCGTTTCTGCAAACAG
>JANQSK010000636.1 GCA_028284105.1 Anaerolineae bacterium | reverse complement strand
CTGTTTGCCCCAATAATGGACGAACTAACGGCGGGGTTGGCCAGATTCCATGCGATGGCCATCTGAGCCACAGTTGCTTCTCGTTCTTTGCCCATCGCTTCGAGCGTCTCAACGGCCGTAAATCCTTGGTCATTCATATACCGTTCCTTAATGCGACCGGCTCGAGCAGAATCAGGCACTTCACTATCTCTTCGATATTTTCCGGTCAGGAAGCCGGCAGCTAATGGGCTGTAGGGAATGACACCTACGCCTTGATCAAGGCATAGCGGCATGAGCTCCCGCTCAAATTCAGCTCGATGCACCAAATTGTAATGGGGCTGTAGACTATCAAAACGTGCAAGATTCTTCACATCACTCACCCACAGTGATTTGGTCAGCAACCAAGCAGGAAAGTTGGAGCAGCCAATGTAGCGAACCAATCCACGACGCACAAGGTCGTTTAGCGCTTCCATCGTTTCTTCAATGGGCGTATCTGGATCTGGGGCATGGACTTGGTACAAATCGATATAATCCGTTTGGAGCCTGTCCAAACTATCTTCTACGGCATTAAACAGATGTTGACGTGATAATCCTGAATCATTGGGGCCATCTCCCATTGGTCCACGCGCTTTGGTGGCCAGCACAAGATCTTGCCGCTTAATGCCACTCTTTTGAAGCCAATTCCCAATAATCTCTTCGCTAACTCCACCCGGATTCCCTTCAGCCCAGCGTGAATAAATATCGGCCGTGTCAAAAAAGTTACAACCTAATTCGATAGCCTTATTCATAATTTCAAATGAGGTTTGTTCATCTGCCGTCCAGCCGAACTGCATTGTCCCTAAGCAGATATTTGATACCTTTAATCCCGTGCGTCCTAACCGTCGAAATTCCATATTTTCTCCTTAAAGTGAGTTTTCAGATAATAGTGATATAAACTGCTAAAAGTTTCAGGTCATCTAGATTTTATTTAAGTTTACTTTAATTTAAAGATATGATACCCGTTGATATTTATTCAATCGAAGGAACAGTTGAGCAATTTCCAATGAAAGGGGGATGGATCTACATTCAAGCGCCCCTTGAATACACAGAACTATTCAAACCGTTTGAAGAACGCGGACTCATTGCGATTCACGCCACCATTGGAACTTCAAGTTGGAAGACATCTTTGATGCCAAAGGGAGATGGGTCGCACTTTATTGCGATACCCAAAAAGATTCGCGCCAAAGAAAACATCCATGTTGGCAATACGATTAAAGTTGAGTTTAAGCTGAGATATCGTCGCGATTAATTTCCGTTGGTTTCTTCAACAGGCTCTGCTGTAGGTGTGGGGTTTGGCTCAATAAATGTGCCGTTTCGTCTCGCTTCACGCTCAGCCCGAACTACAGGGTTTTCAAGGTTGGGGTCATCAAAGTTGAAGTAGTTGTAGGCAATACGGGAGAGCTCCCACATGATTGGGAAGCTATAATCTGAAACGAGAAAGTCTGTCTCTGGATCGTGGAGATAGATCACGACCACATAATCACCGCCAGGTGAAAAAACGATACCTGCATCGCCGTGTGTAATATTGTCTCCCCAACCATGTTTGTGGGAAACGGGCACTTCTTCAGGCACCCCAAATCGAATTAGATTCCCTTCTACATTTTGTACCATTAAATCAAGTACGGCTTGGCATTCAGCAGGTGTAATTTCATCTGGATACACAGCCAGCAACGCCCCGCCACCTTGGGCACAATAATAAATCATAGAAAGGAGCACCCCCATGTCCTCAGCCGTTGTCTGCCGTGATGGATCAGGGAATGTTATGAGATTTGGCACAGAGTTAGCCGGTGTTTGATAAGTGCTGGGTCGTGTGGACACAATCGGGGCATCGTATGGAATTGCCATAAATGTGTTGACAAGCCCCAATCTCTGCATCGATTCCGTGTATAGAGAGGCCCCTTCATACGTGTTATTGCTGCCTGCAATTTCGTGGAGTAACAGGTTGGCGCCATAGTTGGATGACAGAACGGCCGTTTCAAACATCAGCTGCTCAACCTCTTCACTAATGGGCAAATCCAACGCACGGAATGTTTCAATAAAAATACCAATCTTCAGAATACTAAGCCCGGAAAGCGCCACATCCCCGTTAATGCTCACTTCTTCACCCGTCTGTAAATCCATAATAAAGATGCTGCCAATGCCATTAAATGCTTTTAACTCTTGCTCAAGATTGGCTGCTAATAGTTCAATGCCAAATTCCGGGGCTGCTTCTTCGTTGACAACTAAAGGGGCAACGCGCTCTGTTGGTTGGTAAAGGATTTGCTCAACGACTGGCAAGCTCGCTTGTACATCCGTCACATACCCTGACTTGCCTGCTTCATACTCCCCTTCGGCGGGGGCCAGCTTGGCTGGTTCTGGTGGTGTATCAAGAATATCTGCAACGAGCTGCAGTTGGGCAGACAGCAAATCAGTGTCGTGTGAGGCTCTTAGCTCAATTTGAACGGGTTCGATAGGACGATTTAATAAAAACGAGCCAAACCCTACCAAGAAATCTTGTGCTTCTTTTTCTTCCCGAGCCCGCGCCAACATGCCATCAATATCAATGACAAAACCTACATCCGCTGGATTAATAGACACTTGCTCTTCAGGATGTTGTACAAAAAATGGGGCAAAATATTGCTCAGTCAATAAAGCGCGCGCTTCATCCTCGTTCAATCCAGAAACATCAACGCCAGCTAAAGAGTAGCCCGTTGGCATCAATGTGCGCAATTGGAGATAGATAAACGCCTGATAAAGTAAAAATAGGAGCCCTATCAAAAAAAGTAGCCAAAATAGTAACCGCTGAATTGAACGTAGCATAAGACTCCCTAATTGGTACTTGAATCCCCAAGGTATGGGTTATCAAAATTGAAGTAGTTGTATGTTGCTCTTGATAAATCTGCAAGCAAGGGCGCGCTCAATTCCCATTCGAGCCAGTCGGGTTTATACAAAATTTCGACAATGACATAATCCCCCCCAGGCGTAAACACAATACCGGCATCCCCATGCGTATCGCTTACCCAACCATGCCGATGTGCAACGGCCGTTCCTTGGGGGACACCCTCTTCAATTAAAGAACCAATCTTATTTTCACGCATATACGCCAACACGGTGGCACACTCAGTTTGAGTCAGTTGATCCCCATACACTGCCATAAGCGTGCCACCCTGCCCCTGAGCACAGTAGTAGATCATGGTCATCAAGATGCCGATGTCTTCAGCTGTCGTTTGTATATAGGGATTCGGGTTTGTGGGATAGCTGATGGGTTCACCGTTTTCATCGAGAGAAACGGCCGTGTCTGGAATCAATACCCCTGGGCGCGGATCACTATCGTAAGGAGCGACAATAAACGTATTTCGTAAACCGAGTCTTTGCATAGACTCTGTGACCAGTTGTGCTCCTAAATGCGGGTCATCTTGACCTGCGACTAAATTGAGTAACTCATTGGCGCTAAAATTTTCGGTTTGAATGACTAGCGTATTTGAAATCAAATTCCCTTGGGATAACGTCAATGGCCGATCTAGCGTACGGAACACCTCAAGCACAATCGGCACCTTCATCAAATCAATCCCGGACATAGGAATATCCGCATTGATAGAAATCTCATCAGCTGAAGAAAGGTCATTGATATACAAACTACCCGTTCCACCAGTAACCGACTCAAAATCTTGCATTCGATTAACCAATAAACGCGTCAATAAGTTAATCTCTGGACGCTCAGGTAATCGCGGTTCGACAACCAGATAAGAAGTTCTATTCGTAGGTCGATAAAGCGCATTTTCAACATCATCCAAGCTGGCTTCAATATTTGTAAACGTACCAGATTCACCATATTGAAAGCTTAACGTTCCTGGCACAGGCTGTGGAGGCTGAGCACGCCGATCAAGCTGTGCTGAAATCTGAGAAATAACCTCAATTAATTCCCCACGATTATGTGTAGCTACAATCGGAACAGGATTGACTTCAATGGGTTGGCCCCATAAAAAGCCCCAAAAGCCCGCCCAAAAATCCTGGCTAGTGCGCTCATAATCTGCTTGGCTCAGCATCGCTTCAAAATCGAGCTGAAACTCTGCCTCTGTTGGGCTAATCGGAAAGCTTTGGTCTCCGTGGAAAATCGTAATCGGCGCATTGATGAATTGGTTGGTCAGCACTTCACGTGCTTGCTCTCGAGTTAAACCGCCGATATCA
>JANQSK010000617.1 GCA_028284105.1 Anaerolineae bacterium | reverse complement strand
TCGCTGAATTAAGTGATGAACAAATGGATAAGCTTCAATCTTATCCGCCAGAAATTGTCGTACGTATTGTGACAACACTGTAAAAAATTTATTTTTAATTTTGTATTTTAAGGACTTATAGGAGTAAAAAATGAACAACAATAGTTTACTGGTAGAAAAAATGATTTCAGCGGTGGCAGCAAATAGTTTAGCAGTTGCAGAACCACAATTCTTTGGCACAGCATTGAGCGAATATTTTGGGACAGCTCCCCAAACAAACTTACCAGAACCCACAACAGCCAATGCATTCACCGTCGATCATCGTCTACCAAAAGCTATTTTGGCACGTTTCCAAGAATTGGGTCTCGTCCAAGATGCAGCAACCTTCTTTGGATTGCCCATTGAAGATATTTTCAATCGCGCTGATTCAGCAATTTGGGACCAAATCTTGGAGGATGTTGCAGACATTAAAGCTGTTTACGAACTAGGTTAATCATCTACCGAGATGATCAGACTTTAAAAAGCCGAGGCATAAAGCGCCTCGGCTTTTTAATTTCATCTTTTTTGTCGTTTACTTTGGCAGCACCCCTTCATAAACGGCAATTAACTTATCCATTAGTGCCTCTGCTTCAGGATCAACCTCTCTCCGCGCTTCATCAGCATCATACCAAGCCATAATCTCATTGGCCCCTACCGAAAATGGAATTGTTGCCTCAAAGTCAGGAACATAACGCTTGATTTTCGAGTTATCAAGCACCATATTGTTCGCTTTATCTCCCAGCAGTTTTTCCCCCCACTCCGGATCATAGGCAGCAATCAGCCGGGAAGGCAAATAAACAATATCGGCTGTTGTCCCTGCAGCCTGTGCCAATGCTTCATAAATTTGATTCCACGTCAGCACTTCATCTGATGTGATGTGGAACGCTTCACCGATGGCTTGACTGTTTCCCATTAACCCTACAAACCCTTTGGCAAAGTCACGATGATGAGTCAACGTCCACAATGAAGTGCCATCTCCATGTAATATCACTTTTTTGCCTTGTCGCATCCGGTTGATCGTGGTGTAGTAATGATGCGCAGGAATTTTGGTGCGATCGTAGGTGTGAGACGGCCGTATTATCACAACCGGGAAATCCTCTTCACGATACGCTTGCATCAACCGATCTTCACAGGCCATCTTCGCCCGAGAGTAAGCCCAATGCGGGTTATGCAGCGGGGTTGATTCCGTAATAGGGAGCTTGCGGGGAGGTGTTTGGTAGGCAGAGGCCGAACTAATAAAAATATATTGATTTGTTTTTCCCCTAAACAGCTTCAGATCTGTTTCAATATGTTCAACCGTAAAAGCAATCCAGTTCACCACAACATCAAACTGATGATCTTGGATGGCAGCCTCAACTGTCTCTGGTTGGCGGATATCACCGATGAGCTGTTTGGCTCCCTTTGGTAACGGCCGTGTTGATTGCCCACGATTCAAAAGATAAAGATCAATCCCACGTGACAATGCCAATTCACTGCACGCAGAACTAATGACGCCTGTTCCACCAATAAATAAAACTTTTATGCTCATGGGTTCTCCTTGAATGGTTTTTAGGAATTTGCACCTTGTATCAAATTTGAATCAAGACACAAGCTGATATTTTAAATGCTCGCTTTACTTTTCTGGCAGCCAGCAGAGCCATTTCCGCTGAACGGCCGTTTCTAAATCCACCTCAAAATGGTTTGCCAACAGCAGCAATTGACCCAACACATCAGCCACCTCATCTTCAAACTGGTGCGTCAACTGTCTATCTGGTATGTCGTCAACGCGCGTTTGCTTTTTCATTTTGAGATACGCCTGCGTTAGTTCGCCAAGCTCTTCAGACAGCTTCAAGAGAAACCATTCATCATCTCGATTAATATCAAATTTGTCTGCATAAATTGATGAGATTTGCTCAAATTGTTGAGTCAGTTTATTTAGCTTCATTTTGTTCTCTCTCAATAGTGAATGATCAAAGGCTGAGCATGATGAATGACTGTCAAACCATGGTGCGGAGTCGATATTTTGATAAAAACATCCCCTTTAGCTTGTCATGCCCGTGTAGATGGGCATCCATGGACTCCCGCCTTCGCTGGAGTGACCGTTTAATAGGGAGTTTGAGGTTAGAACAGACGCACTTCTACAAGGTCATTGGCGTAAAGTCCACCCTTGTTGAGCGGCACTTTGATTAACCCATCCGCATTGACGAGCGTATAAATCAAATTGCTTTTACCAAAAACAGGCGTGGCCATTAGTCCGTCAACCCCTTCTTCTAAACGGGCAGGCACATAATCTTCCCGACCACTTTCACTGGCAATGTTTTGGGTTAGCCGAGCCCAGGCACGCCCCCGTTGCGGCATTTGGTTGATGCCCTGCAGTTGATAAATGGCGGGTGTGCCAAACATGTCAAATTGCACCATGGCAGACACTGGATTGCCTGGAAGGCCAATCACGGGTTTGTTGTCTATCACGCCCACTATTGTTGGTTTGCCTGGGCGGGTCGCAACGCCATGAAGCAACACACCTGGCTTGCCAAGCCCTTCGATCACTTCTACCGTCATATCGCGCACGCTAACAGACGAGCCGGCAGACATCACCAGCATATCTGTTTGGGTGAGCAGTGCGGCAGCTGCTTGTTGTAGGGCATTAAAATCATCTTGAATAATGCCACCCAACACAGGAATGCCTCCCGCTTGACGCACCAATCCTGCCACGGTGTAGCTGTTGATATCCCGAATTTGACCAGGGCCGGTCATTTGCTCTGGCGGAATGACCTCATCCCCCGTTGCTAAGATGCCGACGCGTGGCTTTTGTGAAACGGTAACGGCCGTTATCCCCAATGCCAAAAGCCCCCCAATATCCTGAGGTCGGATAAGATGTCCAGCTGGCAAAACCTCATCTGTTTGAGCCACATCCTCCCCAACTTGAAGCACATTCTGTCCAACGGCGACCGCTTTCAATATTTCAATTTCGTAGGGAACGGCAGTTTCACCCCCAACTGTTTGGGTATGTTCAATTTGTACGACCGCATCCGCAGAGTCAGGAATCATGCCACCTGTATGCACAATTGCAGCTTGCCCCGTGTCAATTGAGACATTAGCCGCTTGTCCCATCGGCACCTCACCGACGACCTGCAAAAAGGCAGGCAGACTTTCTGATGCGCCAAAGGTATCTTTGGCACGCACCGCAAACCCATCCATGGTGCTACGTCGAAAAGCAGGTAGCGCTTGAGGAGATTGAATGGAAACGGCCGTAATACGTCCCAATGCCTCTTCGCTAGCGACAGATTCGCTAGGTAACGTTTTTGAAAGTTTGGATAATAAAAGCTGACGCGCTTCATCTGGCGGTAAAACATTAAAGAATTCAGGCATGGGCAACCTTTTAACCTCTACTGCGTACAATTAAGTATGCGTATCACAACGACGTATTTTTAGTATTGTATCTTTATTTTTGGGGATCGGGGATTAGGGATCGATGAACTGTGTTCCGTTAGAAGCGAGCCCTAGAAGATAGCATTCGAAATGGCTCAGTGTAGGCTCTGACATAATACACATAATGACTAATGACCAATTACCAACAAGAGGCAACTATGCTAGAAAACTCAACCTATTGGCAACGGATTAAAGAAAGCGCCCGTACCCAGCTCATTGTATTAGGCGGATTTATTGCCCTTCTCTGGACCTTAGAGGCCGTTGATTGGCTCTTCTTCAAAGGAGGGCTTGATGGTTTTGGCGTACGCCCCCGTTCGATAGAAGGTTTGTTCGGTATTTTATTCGCCCCATTTTTGCACGGGGGTTTTGGGCATTTAATGTCGAATACGATTCCTCTGCTTGTGTTAGGTTGGTTTATCTTAAGCACCCGCAAACTGCCTAACTTTGTCATGATTTCATTCATCACCATTCTGGTAGCTGGAGCAGGGACTTGGCTTATTGCCCCACGAGCTTCCGTTCACATTGGGGCTAGTGGGTTGGTGTTTGGCTACTTTGGATTTTTGCTTGCCATCGCCTATTTTGAACGCAGTTTACAAGCGTTTGCCCTCGCTGTGATTGTGATCTTTTTATATGGGGGGATGATCTTTGGTGTCTTCCCACGCAATGACGGCATCTCTTGGCAATCCCATCTCTTTGGCTTTATCGGAGGTGGAACGGCCGCTTACTTTTTAGGCCAAAAACCAGAACCCACCCTCCCCGTTGAAGATCAAATTGTGATTCGCTCTTACGAAGAGTAACTCCCCTCAAATCATAACGGCCGTTTCACACAGAAACGGCCGTTTCCCATTAATAGTTTATCAATTGAATAAATACGGCCGTTTGCGAATCGCGTTCCCTCAGGTAAATTTAATCCGCAAACTTTCTTTGCAATAAAGACCGAGGAGAAAACAGAGCCTATGCAGGTGATTCAACGTGGCCTGACCTATATGAGACCTTATTTAGGGTTGGCGATAGGGGCCTTTGTATCGATGTTGATGGTAACGGCCGTTAACCTCTACACCCCCCAGCTTATTCAACAGCTCATTGACGATGGCATCGAAGCCCAAGATTGGAACGGTATCGTCACTGCGACAGTGGGCTTGCTCGTCGTGGCTATCATTCGCGGCGTATTCAACTACACCAACGCCTATTGGGCTGAAAAGTCATCACAGGGTGTGGCCTACGATTTACGAAATCAAGTTTTCACCAAACTTGAAAATCTATCATTTTCATACCATGATAGCCACAATGTGGGCCAGCTCATGACCCGCACCACCTCTGATGTAGAAGGGGTGCGCACCTTTTTTGCACAGGGCATCCTCCAGCTCATCTCCGCCTTGATCACATTTATTGGTAGCGCGGTCATTCTATTTGTAACTGATTGGCGATTGGCATTAGCGGCCGTTTCAGTTATCCCAGTCATCATCGGCATCTTCGCCTATATTTTTGGGCAGATGGGACCACTCTTTGGGCGCGTCCAGAAGAATCTCGGTCTGCTCAACAATGTCCTCCAAGAGAATATTGAAGGGGTTCGCGTCATCAAAGGGTTCACGGCCGAATCTCGCGAGTTGGGAAAATATAACGCTCAAAACCAAGTTCTCTATAACGAAAATATCAACGTGCTCAAAGTCTTTTCAACCGGCTTCCCTACCGTCTTTTTCCTTGCCAACATTGCGACTCTGATCGTCATTTGGTTTGGCGGTACACGGGTTGTTCAAGAAGCGTTGTCTATCGGGACGCTAGTGGCGTTTAATAGCTACCTCACCTTTTTAGTTCAGCCTATTTTCCAGCTGGGCTTTATTTCACAGCAGCTAGCGCGCGCCCAAGCCTCAGGCGCACGCATCTTTGAAGTCCTGGACGCTGTTGATGAAATCGCAGCCCCTGCAAATCCCGTGCATCTTACAGAAAATAGTCGTGGCCACGTCCACTTTAATGATGTGCATTTCCATTATCCCGATAAAGCCCAAGGCACCCTTTATGACATCAGCTTTGAGGCCAAGCCTGGCGACACAATTGCACTGCTAGGACCAACCGGTAGCGGTAAAAGCTCGATTGTAAATCTGCTCCCCCGTTTTTATGACGTCACCGAAGGGAGCATTACCATCGATGGGGTCGATGTGCGTCAATTTGATTTGGACTCACTTCGGCATGAGATTGGTATTTGTCTGCAAAATGTTCAGCTGATGAAAGGCACGATTCGAGACAATATTCGATACGGCAAACCAGACGCCTCACAGGAGGCTGTCGAAGAAGCCGCCAAAATTGCGCAGGCTCATGATTTCATTATGACGCTCCCTGACCAGTACGACACGGATGTTGGAGAGGGTGGGTCTTCCTTAAGCGGTGGCCAGCGACAGAGAGTAGCGATTGCCCGCACGCTATTAGTCCAGCCCAGCATGCTCATCTTTGATGATTCGATGAGTGCGGTTGATGCAGAAACGGAGGTCAAGATACGGCAAGCATTACGGCCGTATCTCACCTCACTAACAGCCTTTATTATTGCGCAGCGCATCTCTACCGTTCGAGAAGCGACCTTGATTTTGGTCATTGATAACGGCCGTATTATTGCCCAAGGCACACATGAAGAACTTTTACAAAGCTCGCCTTATTATGCAGATATCGTGCATTCACAACTGGAACAATAATGGAAGAAAAAACAGGACACACTCAATCTGATTGGCAAATATTGCGCCGACTTTTGACCTACATGCAGGGTGAAACACCGCTGCTATTAGGCACACTTGGCATGCTCGTTCTGTACACACTGGGGCAAGCATATGGTCCCACGCTTATTGGGCAAGCCATCGATCAATACATCGCCATAGGCGATCTCAGCGGCTTGTCACGCACTATGCTCACATTGCTTGGCGTTTATGTGTTGAGCTGGTTTGGCTTTGTGGGGCAAATTCGTTTTATGGGCACGCTTGCTCAGCGCATTTTGCTTAAGCTACGCGGTGGCATCTTTAGTCATTTGCAGAAGCTCTCCCTCAACTATTACTTTGAACATGAGGCTGGTGATCTCATGAGCCGGCTGGTCAATGACACGGACACCATCGGCAACCTCTTTTCCCAATCGCTGGTGCAATCCCT
>JANQSK010000608.1 GCA_028284105.1 Anaerolineae bacterium | reverse complement strand
CTTGCTTGATGAGGTCAAGCATACGTCCAGGTGTACCAACAACAACGTCAACACCTCTGCGTAGGCGTCCTTTTTGCATGCCGTATGACGCGCCACCATAAATAGGAAGCACTTCGACTTTGCGATAACGGCCGTATTGTTCAATAGCGTTCGCAACCTGCATCGCGAGTTCACGCGTTGGGGCTAGCACCACTGCCTGAACGTGCTTTTGAATGGGATCTACATTGTTGAGAATGGGGAGGGAAAAAGCGGCCGTTTTTCCCGTACCAGTTTGGGCTTGACCAATGACGTCCTTGCCATTGAGGAGAGAGGTAATCACCCCCGCTTGAATAGGGGTTGGCTCCGTATAGCCAAGCTCTTCTACGGCTTGCAGTAGCTCACTGCGCAAGCCAAAATCTTCAAATGTTGTCATGATTTACTCCGTTTGACTGAACCATTTTCAACACACAACCATGGAGGATAAAACGTTTACAAACGCCATCCTTCTTTTGAGTCTTCGTGTTAATTGGTCAGCTATTGGGCAAACAAAAGCCCTGCGGTTTTGCTTTTCAGCTGAACCGCCCCAGAAGCAGTAGACTGCTCCTAGCCTTTACCCAACGGAGCACACCACTGCAACAAAAATGCCTTGTCTCATCACAAGGCATCGTGGAAATTTGTTTGATTGATAAATTAAAAAGTGAATGTTTTCACAAGCTGGAAAAGAGTGTACCACAAAAACGGCCGTTTTTGAAGTCGAAATGTTTATACAGGTGAAATGAAAAGTTGTGCAACGAGAAAAAAAGAGGGCTAAGCCGTAAGGGTGGGATGACATGGTTAGATGGCAGGGAAAACAATGGCTCTTTCTTCCGTGTCATCTAACCCAGCAGGTGGCCAGAGGAGGGGCAAGACGATTGGACTCACTCTGTTTGACTCATGTAAGCTGCTTGTCAATCGTCCCGATCTTACTTGTCATGTCGTCACATTTGAGTGAGGTTTATGAATGAGCCAACACGCTTTTTGTGTAGATTTTCTTTTACTGTAAAACCGTGTTTAAGTTTTCTTGCGCCATGTCAGTTCGACTTGATTGTGTTAGGATCATCGCTTGACTAATTTCCCAACATTTTTGGAGCAAAAAATGGCTGAATTTATTGATCCCCTTTTTATTGACGATCCACAATCTGATGAAAACGAAGGCATCGCTTATCGCCGCAAATATGGTGGCTTGATCGGTGTGCGAAGCAAGGTGCAAGTTCGAGACAACACCATGTTGAGCCTGGTTTATACGCCCGGTGTGGCAGAACCTTGCCTTGAGGTGGCGCGAGACCCTTACCGTTCGTTTGATGTCACATGCCGAGGGAATACAGTGGCGATCGTTTCTAATGGGTCTGCTGCGTTTGGGTTAGGTGATATTGGACCTGAAGCGATTATGCCTGTTTTAGAAAGTAAGTCAGTCATTATGAAGAACTTTGCCGGTGTGGACGCCATGCCCATTGCAGTCAAAGGACAAGATGCTGAAACGATAGTCAAAACCGTCCTGCAACTAACACCGACCTTTGGGGCAATCATTCTTGAAGATATCGCATCTCCAACAAGCCCTGCTGTGACCGACAGATTGCGTAAAGCGATGAGTATTCCTGTCATCAACAATCATCGAGAAGGGGTTGCTATTGGGGTGCTAGCTGGTCTTATCAATGCCAGCAAAATTGTCGAAAAAGACCTCAAAAAGATGCGTATCATCATCAATGGAGCAGGGATGGCCGGTTTGGGAACCGCCTTTATTCTGCATCGCTATGGTGTTGAAAACGTCATTGTGTGTGATAGACATGGGGCCATTTATGAATACCGTCCGTTGAATATGAACTGGGCGAAATGGGAAATTGCGCAGGTTAGTAATTCAGGAAATGAAAAAGGGGATTTGATGGAGATGCTCAAGGGGGCTGATGCGCTTATTGATTTTGCATCAACAACCATCTCTGCCAAACAAATTAAAAGCATGGCCAAGGATCCTGTCTTATTTACCTTTGCGATGCCGCTGTGTATTACACCGAACGAAGCGCGGGAAGCGGGTGCCAAAGTTGTGGCGACCGGTCACTCTACCTATTCAAATCAGATGGATATTACGGCCGTTATTCCCGGTGTCTGTCGTGGGTTGCTGGATGTCCGCGCCAGCCAATTCCATATTAAGGCACAAATGGCTGCCGCCGAAGCGATTGCAGGCATCATCTCCGATGAAGAAATGCATGCCGATTACATTTACCCCCGCATGATCGACTATCGGGTGGCGCCTGCTGTTGCAGCTGCTGTGGCGAAGGCAAGCTTAAAGGCAGGTGTGGCTCGTAAGACAAACGTTGATCCTGAAATTATTCGACAGCGTACCCGCCAATTTGTCTATGAAGGCAAGCTCCCCGTTCCACCCAAAAGCCGAAAAGAGATGAGCGTGGCCGAGGAATCTCTCGAACTCCATGAACGATTTACAGGATTGCTTGAAGTCTATTCAAAAATTCCGGTGAAGGATGAACACATTCTCAACCAGTTTTATCTGGTACCCGAAGCGATGGAGCCTTCCAAGCGTATTGTTGAAAAACCGGAAGAGGTGTTTGCTTTAACACCACGGAGCAATTTGGTGGGTGTGGTCAGTGATGGGAGTGCGGTGCTTGGCTTGGGCAATATTGGTGGCCGAGCAGCGATGCCTGTGATGGAAGGGAAAGCAATCTTGTTCCAGACGTTCGCTGGCGTTGAAGCGTTTCCTATCTGCCTAAGCACCCAAGACCCCGATGAGATTATTGACCTAGTTTGTCAGCTTGAGCCTACTTTTGGCGGTATCAACCTAGAAGATATTGCTGCCCCGCACTGTTTCTATATTGAAAACAAGCTGCGTGAATTAACAGACATTCCTATCTTCCATGATGATCAGCACGGAACGGCCGTTGTGGTGCTGGCGGGTATCATGAACGCCTGTCGCTTAACGGGTAAGCATCCCAGTGAACTGACCATTACCGTTAATGGAGCTGGGGCCTCTGCAGTAGCGGTCACTAAACTGCTAATGGCCATGGGGGTTGAAGATGCCGTCATGCTTGACCGACGTGGTGCGATTTATAACGGCCGTAAAAACCTCAACTGGATCAAAAAAGAGATGGCCAATCTCACAAATATGAACGGCGTCAAAGGGGACCTTGAAACCGTCATCAAAGGGCGTGATGTGTTCATTGGGCTTTCTGCACCGGGCGTGCTCACGCAAGATATGATTAAAACAATGGCCAAAGACCCCATCATTTTTGCACTTGCCAATCCGACTCCTGAAATAATGCCAGATGAGGCTCTCGCGGCTGGGGCAGGCATTGTAGCAACAGGGCGTAGCGATTTACCGAATCAAGTTAACAACTCACTGGCGTTCCCCGGTATTTTCCGTGGCGCATTGGACACGCGAGTCCGCAATATCACGGATGAGATGAAAATTGCGGCTGCAAAAGCGATTGCAGACCTTGTGCCAGATAAAGAGCTTCGCCCTGATTGGATTATTCCTAAAGGGACCGACTTTTCAGTAGCACCGGCTGTAGCTGAAGCGGTGGCCCGTTGTGCGATTGAAACTGGCGAATGTCGCGTCAACATTGACCCAACCTCCATTTCTGAACGCGTTTTGCAGCATATTTATGAGGAATAGAAAATGAGTTTTAAACCGTTTGATCTTGAATATACCCAATCAAAATGGGAACAAGTTGTTGAGTTTAATTTAACCGAGAGCGGTGTTCATCCGGTAGCGCTTCGAGATTTGCTAGATGGTGATGAAGATAAAATCAATCAGCTTCTTCAAATGGAAATTAATTATCCGCATGTCAATGGCATTCCAGAGCTTCGCCAAAATATCGCCCGTTTATATAATGGGGCTGATGGTGAAAAGAACGTCTTGGTGACAGTGGGGGCGGCTGAAGCGAATCACATTCTCATGGAGACGCTTTTAGAACCAGGTGATGAGGTGGCCACCTTAACCCCAACCTACAAGCAAATTTGGGGACTCGGTGAAAACGCGGGGTATACAATACGGCCGTTTCATCTCCGCTCTGAAAACGGCTGGGCGCTCGATATTGACGATCTCAATGCTCAAGTGAATGAAAAAACCAAAATTATTGCGCTGGTTAATCCCAATAACCCTACGGGCTATATCATGACGGAAGCCGAGATGGACGCTATCGTCGCCGCAGCTGATCGGGTTGGGGCATGGATTTTGGCTGATGAGGTGTATCGTGGCGCAGAACGCCTTCAAGAAGAAGAGACGGCCTCGTTTTACGGCCGTTATTCCAAAACCCTCGCCCTCGGCAGCATGAGCAAAGCGTATGGTCTGCCCGGTCTGCGGATTGGATGGATCGTTGGTCCACCCGACATTGTTGAAGATATTTGGCGGCGACATGAATATACGACTATTTGCGACACCATGCTCAGCAATCATCTGGCAAATCACGCCCTCTCACCAGAAGTCAGACCACGTTTAATCAAACGCACACGCGACTACATTCGAAAAGGATATCCCATTTTGGAAGCATGGATGGAAGAGCAAGAAGGGCTGTTTAGCTACACGCCTCCGATGGCGTCAGCCATCACCTTTGTACGCTACCATCTCGATGTGAATTCTACGGAGCTAATGGAGATTTTATGCCGTGAAGCAAGTGTTTTTGTTGGGGCTGGCGACTCCTTTGGCATGGATCATCATTTACGGATCGCCTTTGGGCAAGATAAAGAAGTGCTCGATGTTGCCTTTGAGCGTATTCGCCAAACCCTTCAAAAATACAGCTAACCGGTGTGGTATCATGTAGCTGAATGTGAATTGTCATTTTTTCTTGCTGACAGAAAGTAGAATAGGTGATCTATGACATCAGAAAATCGAAATCCCGGCATTCCCCTTGATTTAGGATGGGTTGAAAATAGCCGAGTCAATTTAAGCGCCACCAAACGCCGAGCCGCCACGCTTGGTACGAGACGCTCAGTTAAAAAAACGTGGCAGGCAGCTTGGTTGCTTCGTGCCATTAGCTGTATTGATCTCACCACGCTGGCTGGTGATGACACCCCAGGTAAAGTGCGTCGCCTTTGTGCGAAAGCCCGACAGCCTGTGCGTGAAGACATTTTAGATGCGCTCGGGATGACCGA
>JANQSK010000562.1 GCA_028284105.1 Anaerolineae bacterium | reverse complement strand
CGTGTTCTTGATGTTCGTAACAATACCGACAGCATCGGACTCACCCAATTAAGCGACATTAACCAAGATGCCAATCTAGAGCTTATCCTGGCTCGATTTTCTAACATTGAGCTTGTAGGTATTGGTATCGGCGCCAATGAAACAACAAGTGAATGGCGACAGTCCGTTAACGCCGTTCCCACTTCAATTTTAACAATTGACCTTGATTTAGATGGTAATGAAGAATTAATCGTCGGTACCCAAAACGGCCGTGTTTTTTGCTTTGATAACTCATCAGAGCTGTGTTGGTTACAAGCACCAGGTGGAACAATTACCCACCTCGCTGAGCTAGATACGATATCTGGATTTCCGCCGAACATCGTCGTCATTCGGCAAGAAATCATCAACGAATCAGGAAGCATTGAGCGAATTGAAAGCCATCTTGAAGTTTGGCAATCCAATGGGGCTCGTATATGGACAGAAACCCTGCAAGAAGAAATTTCTGCTCTTTTAGTTCAAAATATAAACGAACGGGCGCAATCAGAAATAATCATTGGCACTGCTAGCGGGGCAATCAATGTGTACTCCTCAAGCCAATCTCAGCTTTGGACATATGAACTTCCTCAAAGTGAAGAAAGCAGCTTTATAAGCAATCGCGTTCAAGAAATTCTCGTTTTACCTAATAATTACACAGACGAACCAGAATTAATTGCTGTGACCCCAAAAGTTATTCACAAAGTCAATAGCAAGCTGTTTTCTCGGCAAATTTGGCAATACAGCGATGCATCTATCAACAAAGTGTACGTCATCAATCAATCAAGAAATGAATTAGCAACCCGAATTATTTCATTGATGGATGACGGGTCAATTCGAGGTCACCATTGGGACGGCATTCAACTTCCACAGTGGCCATTGGACCTTGAAGATGACATCATCCAAAGCTTGCCTGCAGAAGACATTATTACTGAAGCATTCCAAGAAGAGCCAGCAAATGCGTTCTTGTTAGGCACATCAGGTCAACGCATGATCCGGATTGATGTTCAAAACAACGATCCTTCCACCGTATGGGAACTTAACAATATTGGTGAAATTGCGGGCTTTTATTGGGGGGATTTAGACGGCGATTCCTTGCCAGATATGGCTGTTGGTACTGAAGATAGCACCGTTTACCTTTATGCGAATGGGAACCAAGAACCTTTGTATCTCAATCAGCTTACACTTTCTGGGAGAACATTTGCACTCACTGGGCTAAACAGAGTTGGTAATCAATCTGACCTCATTGCAATTACGACGAATGGTGAAGTTGAACTTTTCAGAGCCCAAGAAAACAGGCCTCCCTTACTTACAAAACCTATCGTTGAGTCAACCAGTAATGGTTTTGACTTTTCTGTTGATGTTCTAGATGTAGAAAATGATCTTGTAGAAGTTGAGCTTCAAATTTTTGACAGTGTGAACACAAACCAATGGATATCTCAAGGAAGCAGTACCACAAATGGTAACCCTGCTGTTTGGTCTGCAGTTTTATTGCCTGACGGCCAGGATATTCAATACCGGTATCGGTTTAATGATGGCATCTACTCTGGAATATTAACCCCTCCTTCGATCTCATTAGAAACACCCCCTCAAAATTTAACCAATTCCGCCCCGTTCATCTCGACATTAGTTGGAAGCGCTTTACTTTTCGCACTCTTTTTGTATGTCCGTCAGACCCAACTGCCATCTGCACGAGCGGCAAGATTTTATCGAAGACTACAAAATCAGCCTCATCTGACATTGAAACATATCGAAAATCGCTATTTACAGGTCGCAGGCTCTGAAGATTTCCTCCTTAATCTTGCACAGCAAGGCCGCCAAAATCAAAATGAGCCGGTTACCAATTTAGCAGATGGCTTGTACCTACTTCCAGAACGTCCAATTGCTGGATTGCCTATTATTTTAAACGCCATCGATTCAGTTCAAGAGAACTTACCAAAATGGATTGATATTGATCGATGGACTGGCATATTTAAGACATCTTTCGCCTTGTTAGATGCACCTTCAATCACAGAACTTGCACTATTACGACCTCAGCTTGTACAGCTTCTTCAACAATTGAGCGACAGTAACGAGCGTTCACCCACCATTGATTCTCTATTGCCTATTTTAACGAACATCAGAGATAGTCAACGTGTCGATCAGCCCGATGATAAATTGCTCTATTTGAATGAAGCAATTTACCATGCCCAAGAACTTGAGCTAAATTTACCTGAATTTTCCGATCGGATTGAAAAAACATTGGCTTCTGTCATTCTGCGTCGTTGGATAGGTCTCATCTCAGCTGAAATACAAGAATTACGCGGACGAGCAGAAATCAAAATCACGCTCAAAACACGCCGATTGGTACCAAATGAAATTTTAGATATCGTTGTTAATTTGGAAAATATCGGCCGTGCCAATGCTGAAGAGGTTGCTGTTAGGCTGCAACCGGATCCAGCCTATCAAATAGTTGAAGAACCAAGCGACAATATGATTTTGCCAGCAGGTAGGCAAAAAGAAGTTAGCTTCAAAATTCACCCACTCGTTACCGATCGATTTAGAATTGGGGTCATTGTTACCTTTGGCGACCAAATACAAAGCAAACGAGAAACAGTTTTTGGAGATATGGTCTCCCTCTTACCACCGAAGCCAACCTTTATCAAAGTAAGCAACCCTTATCTTCCAGGAACACCTCTCCGACCTTCAAGCAATATTTTCTTTGGTCGAGATCAGCTATTCAACTTTATTGCTGATAATGCCTCAGGTTGGTCCCAAAGAAATGTTCTTATTTTGATTGGCCAACGCAGAACTGGCAAAACCTCAACTTTGCTGAGACTTGAAGAGCGCTTACCGAAAAAGCTTCTCCCTATTTATATTGATTGTCAATCATTAGGGGTCATGCCCGGTATGCCGGCTTTATTTCATGAGCTAGCTTGGCTTATTTCTGATGCTCTCCTAAACCGTAATTTAGAAATCGAAGTGCCAGACTTACCGGAGTGGGAAACAGATCCTCGAGGCATGTTCCAACGTCAATTTATGCCAAAAGTGCATGGGTTACTTCCTGAAGGGACGATGGTGTTACTCGTATTTGATGAATTTGAAGCGTTTGAAAATCTCGTCAATGATAACATCCTCCCGCCAACTTTTTTCACCTATTTACGGCATTTGATGCAGCATAGTGAAGGTCTATCCTTCTTGTTTGTAGGTACACGCCGGCTAGAAGAAATGAGTGCTGATTATTGGTCGATCCTATTTAATATTGCGCTTTATGAACAGATCAATTACCTCAGTTACCGTTCGGCAAGCCGATTAATTACAGAGCCTGTGAGCCCAAATCTCATTTATGATGATTTGGCTTTAGATAAAATATGGCGCGTCACCGCGGGACATCCTTATTTCTTGCAACTCGTTTGTTATACCTTAGTGAAGCAGGCAAATGACAATCAAAATGCTTATATCACAATTTCTGATGTTAATGCTGGGTTAGATGAAATGTTGAACTTGGGTGAAGTGCATTTTGCGTACATTTGGCAACGCTCAACGTTTGCAGAAAAGGCGATGCTAACGGCCGTATCACACCTCATGAGCGACCAAGTCACCTTCTACCCTTCAGACCTCATCCAATTTTTACAGCCGTACAATATATTCTTAACCCCCACAGAAGTCACAGCAGCCCTAACCAGCCTCGTTGAACGGGATATCTTCCAAGAAATTGCGCCTGATATTACTGTTCAATATGAACTTCGTGTTGGATTAGTTGGTCTTTGGGTTGCCAAACATAAAAGCCTCAGCAAACTTCAAGCCCAGCCCTTTGATGAAGAAAAGCAACCACTCAATCGTCGATTAAGCGGTGAGCAAAAATAATTCAATTTGTCTCTGTCTTTAGGGTTAGAGCTCTTTAGGGCGCCAAAGGTTTTGAAGTTGCCCTTTGCTTGCGATTGATAGCTTTGACCAAGAATCAATTGAGAGTTGAATCTGGGCAATATTTGCCGTGGTGAAGATTCGTCTAGCACCGGTTAAATCTTCTACAAGAGCTTCCATTCCTGGGTTATGCCCAACAACCATGACAATATCGATGGCGTCATCTAATTGTTGGCATTTTAAAATGTATGTTTCAGGGGAAGCTAAATAGAAATCTGACTCATATTCAATCTCACCTTCAAAATGAGTTGAGAGCATGATTTGTTCTGAAGTCATCATCGCCCTTTTAGCCGTTGATGAGATTATCTTCTGCGGCACACATTCTTCATCATTAAGCAATGCACCCATTCTAGGTGCATCTCGAAGGCCCCGTTCATTTAACGGCCGTTCATGATCGCTTAAAGAATCGTTCGACCAACTAGATTTTGCATGACGCATGACTAAGAGGGTTTTCATAATAAAAATGGAGGTGTTTTGGGAAGAAGCTGACTGTAAACTTCTTCCCATTTTGTTTATTTCAAAAGAAAAATTCTAAAAATTAGACTTCGCTTTCATTTTGAATGATTTTACCAACAAGCCCATAATCGATCGCTTCTTGAGCAGACATCCAGAAATTACGATCGGTATCTTTTTCAACTTTGTCTAAAGGTTGACCCGTTTGGTCAGCAAAAGTTTGATTGAGGCGACGACGCATTTTCAAGATTTCTTCCGCTTCAATGGCGATATCTGCAGCTTGTCCCATCGCCCCACCCATAGGTTGGTGCAACAAGAAACGTGTGTTTGGCAAACTTAAGCGATTTTCTTTATCAGCTGCAGCATAAATAAGTGCCCCAGCACTTGCTACCCAACCGGTTCCAATAATTTTCACGGTTGGTTTTACATAGCGGATCATATCAAAAATGGTGTCCCCTGATTCCACATGTCCACCAGGAGAATTAATGAAAATCTTGATATCATCATCAGAATCAGCCGCCAAGATCAAAAGCTTTTGTGTAATCTCTTGAGCCAATTTCATGTTAATCTCACCAAAAATGGTAATGGTGCGTGTTTCTAAAAGACGAGCAAGAGGGCTTTTCATTGCCCCATTCTCATTTTCTTCACTGTTTTTTTCTTCATCTTCTGCAAATCGATGCATCAGTCTATCCTTATGGTTCATTTTTTAATGGAAAATAGTACTTTACCTTGGAAAGGTTAGATATGTATAAGTTTTTGTTAAACGAAAATAAAGATTGAGGTCTTAGTGAAAAGATAAATTCAACCCCATTTATTTTATTTAACAATTCCCTTTAGTGATGGGCTTAGAAGCTTACTAAAAGCTTGCTTTACCCATCACTCATAGATTCAGATTTTAACGGTTTAAGTTTGTAAAAGCAGCCATACCAGGATATACGGCCGTTTCTGCTAATTCATCTTCAATTCGAAGCAATTGATTGTATTTTGCAACGCGATCGCTTCGCGCTGGTGCCCCAGTTTTAATTTGACCCGCATTTAAGGCAACAACCAAATCTGCAATCGTTGCATCTTCAGTTTCACCACTTCTGTGCGACACCACAGCTGTCCAACCATGCCGTGTGACCATGTCCACAGCTGCAATTGATTCTGTTAAAGTACCAATTTGATTCACCTTACACAAAAGGCTATTGGCGGCTTTACGTTCAAACCCAGTTTGAATGCGCTTGACGTTGGTCACAAGCAAATCATCACCAACAATTTGTACTTTATCACCGATTCGCTCAACCAACATCGACCAACTGTCCCAATCATCTTCATGCAAACCATCTTCAATTGAAATAATGGGGTATTTTTCACACCA
>JANQSK010000541.1 GCA_028284105.1 Anaerolineae bacterium | reverse complement strand
TCTTGAGATCGCGGCCTATTTTTTGCCGTCGCTTACCACTGTGCGCCAACCCCATACCCACCTCGGTCGACAGGCGGCTGAAAAGCTGTTTGCCTTGATGTATGGGGCCAATGTTCAGCCTGAACTGTTAGAGCCAGAGTTGATACGGCGGGGATCTACGGGGCCGTTAGTTTAGACATTTAGTAACTTAGTAATTTGGTAATTTAGGGGAGAAATCTTCTTGGCTAAAGCAGTGAAAAACTGCTCAACTGATTTACTGAGATACTTACAAACTCATAAAGGAACTTATCATGTCAAATAAAGTACGTGTTGCCATTATTGGTGTAGGAAATTGTGCCTCTGCGCTTGTGCAGGGTGTTGAATATTATCGTGATGCCGCTGAAGATGTAGAAATCCCAGGATTGATGCATGCGACAGTCGGTGGCTACCATATTAGCGACATTGAATTTACGGCCGCTTTTGACGTCACAGCCGCAAAAGTGGGGCTTGATTTGAGTGAAGCCATCAATGCTGAACCCAACAACACTATTCAATTTGCTAAAGTGCCCCACCTCGGTGTCACCGTTCAACGTGGCCAAACGTTCGATGGGCTAGGTCACTATGTCAGCCAAAAAGTGACTGAGTCAGAAGATACGGCCGTTGATGTGGTGCAAGTTTTGAAAGAGACCCAAACAGACGTGCTCGTGAACTACTTGCCAGTTGGGTCAGAAATTGCCTCAAAATGGTATGCTGAACAAGCATTAGAAGCGGGCTGTGCCTTTGTGAACGGCATTCCAGTCTTTATCGCCTCTGATCCTGAATGGGCGGAACGTTTCCGAGCAGCAGGGTTGCCTATCATTGGTGATGACATTAAGAGCCAGGTCGGCGCTACGATTACCCATCGCGTGTTGACCAACCTGTTCAAAGATCGCGGCGTCCATCTTGATCAAACGTATCAGCTCAACTTTGGTGGCAACATGGATTTCTACAACATGTTGGAACGGAATCGCTTGGAATCCAAGAAAATCTCCAAAACAAATGCGGTTACCAGCCAGCTGCCTTATGATATGGGGGAAGAAAATGTCCATGTTGGGCCTAGCGACTACGTCCCTTGGTTGACTGACCGTAAATGGTGCCACATTCGGATGGAAGGTCGCGCCTTTGGGGATGTACCTTTGCAAATGGAGTTGAAGCTTGAAGTTTGGGATTCACCGAATTCAGCTGGTGTCATTATTGATGCTGTGCGTTGCGCAAAGATTGGTCTTGATCGGGGCATTGGTGGCCCACTAGAAGCCCCAGCTTCTTATTTTATGAAGTCACCACCAGTTCAATTTACGGATGATGTCGCCCGTCAAATGACAGAAGATTTTATTACTGGTGATGTGGTTGTGGTTGAGAGACAAACGGCCGTTTCTGCCTAATAAATTCGATAGACTAAAAAGCATAAAAGCCCAAGTCTTTCGGTATGAGAACTTGGGCTTTTTTCTTGGATGACAAAGCATCAAAATCGATTTTTGAAATCGTTAGCTCAATTGATTAAGTAATGTTCTTGCCTCATTTGCCATTTTGATAAGTCTAAATTGGCGAATCGCGGCAAAGAAGTCAGCAACTTCTTCAATGGTTGACTTTTGATTTTCGGTCAACAGCCTTGGATGCTGGCTCTCATCAATGACCAAAAGAATATCCTGCTTCACTCCGGCTAACCCCCGCAAAACCATGCCACAAGAATAGCCCAGTCGTGCCAATCTTTCGTCACCTTGCCAACCAACAGCACGTAAACCATCCATGTATCCACTAAAAATGACCTGTTCTAAGGCATTAGCTTGGGAGAATAGGTCTTCAGAATAATAGAGAGAGACCGCGACAAAACAGACGAGTTCTTCACCAATGGCGCCTCGTCCAGCCAAAGCCCAATCAATGATGGTTGTTGTTTGTTCATGATGAAAAAAATTATTTCTAAACGCGTCAAAATGGCAAAATGTTTGTGGCAGAGTCAGGAGGGCATTGGAAAAAAGCGCTCTTTGTTCCCAAATATCAAGAATCTCTTTTTTATCAGACAGAGGAAGCACGCGTTGCGCCAGTGGATGTTCTAAAAATTCGTCTAATTTATCAAAGGTATCACTGAGAGCTGGAACAATTTGGCAATGCCAATGGTCACTGAGCCATTCTTGCTGAGGAATAGGATGCCCCATCAAGTAAATGCCATTAAACTCTCCTAACCGTTTGCCAACGAGATTAAAATCATTCAGTTGCCACTCGGTTGTATCCTCAACAATATCCTCCATCCATATCCAACTCGCATCAGGAAAAGCTTGACATAGATAAATTTCAGGGGTTCGCATGCCACCAATGGGCAAATCATCTAGAAACTTTGAGTGATAAATTTCATATTCTCTTTTCCAATAATATGGAGATGTAATTGGTTCGTCTGCTCTTTCAAAAAGAATCTTTAAAACGAGGGACCACGGGATTTCTTGGCTTGTTTTGCCCTTGAGACGATAGAGGGCTGTTCCGCCAATGGCGCTTCCTGTCCCCCCTTGTATGGGTGACATTTGCCAGCTGCCCAATACGGCCGAATTGTCTTTTGTCGCTAACCGGACCAAGGAGGTTAATTGTTCGTGGTTGATTCGAGATTGTATATCCATATTATTCAAGTGGGTGGGCATAAATCCCAAGATGGTTGCCTATGGGGCGCTCCCGAAGCGGAATTCGTGTGTGAATAGGCGAGTTTAAGATTTTGGAACGGCCGTTTTCTTCAATAGCTAGCGTGACCGAGCCACCACCATCCAAATTGAGTCCAATCGTTGCCCCTAGCTCTTCCATTAAGGGTTCAAGTTCCTGAAGCCCAATACCTTGGCTATACAGCCTTTGTCGACCGTCTACTAAAATAAGCCAAACGGTGTCTCCCGAATCGTCAAGCGCAATAATGGTACGTGGTTGAGGCGAGCGCAGATAAATGCGTTCAAGTCGTTCAGTAATGGTCTGGCCGTTTTCATAAAAAATGGTGCCGCCCCCAATTGCTTGAATGGTGTCTGGCGGGCAGATAAATTTCTCAATAACGGCCGTTTCTGCTGTCACACAAAAAACAGGCCGCGCTTGCTCAGGAGTTGAATAGGTCACGCCATTAGAAATGGCAAACCCCATAATGTCGATCGGGTCCCCTTCATAGGGATAGTAGTGAAAGGGAGTCAGGGATTCAAACGGTCTAAAAAAGTCCCCATTGATAGCCAGTTGAAGATTATTATCATTTAAGAAATCAGTTGTTTTTTTGGCTAAATAATCATTTTCACCCGGCAAATCTTCCCCTGGCGTCACAAAAAATTGCACCCCTTCAACAGTGCGATCTATCTCAACAATATGAAATATAAGCGAGCGAGGGTTGTCCCAGATGGTGCGATAATAGGTGACACCTTCAAATAACGGCCGTTCTATCGACTGACGGGCTGGTCTTTGAATTTGAATGTAAAACCCCCACACAATAAAAATTGTAGAAACAAGGATAAATAGAGATAGAAGGAACTGCCAAAGTTTTTTGATCATGTTTGAATGAAGTTGTTAGGTCAAATTGATATCTGATTGTTTTTCAAAAACAGCGACCATTGTGATGCAAAAAACTTAAGCTATTTCATTCATTAAGTATTTGCTCAGCTTTGTGATTCCCTCTTCAAAATTTTGGCGTCCAAATCCAAAGCGAATATGAGCATCGTCAAGCTCATACACCGTGCCGGGCAAGAGCATAATACCTGCTTCATGGGTCACTTTTTGTGAAAATTCAAGTGCACTCCCACCTAGATATTTAGGAAAAGCGATGGGACCAGCTAACGGCCGTTGCCATTCAAAAAGATGGCTAAATTGACCAAAAAATTCATCAGCAATATCCAAATTGTTGGTAATAATGGCTCGATTCCGACCTGCTAATGATTCACGATTGTCCATCACGATGCGGGCTAAAAACTCACTCGGGGCGCTGTTGCAGATGGTGATGTAATCTTTGAGCTCAAGTAAACGGCCGTAAACTTCTTGGTCGCGTGTGGTGAGCCATCCAATTCGTAAACCCGGTAAACCATACGCCTTTGACGTGACGCAAAGAGAGAGCGCTTTTTCATACACATCACACATGGCAGGTAGTTTTAAAGCGGGGTCTGATTCTAATTCACGATAAACTTCGTCTGAAAAGACGTAGAGATCGTGCTGTTTTGCAAATGTAACAAGACCATCAAATAGGTCACGGCTAGGATGATAGCCTGTTGGATTGTTAGGGAAGTTGACATAAATAGCTTTGGTGTTGGGTTGAATGAGTTTTTCCAGATCATCAAGATATAACGCCCAGCCATTGGCCTCATCTTGTTGCCAAAAGCTCACCTCGACCCCATTTGCTTCCGCAATGCTGTAGGCAGATTGATAGCATGGGTAATGGCAAATAAGATGATCACCGGGTTGCAGAACCCCATGCATAAAATTGTAGATTCCTTCTTCTGCCCCAGTGAAAACCAGCACATCATCTGGTGAACAGTTCGAATACATTCTGGCAACCGATTGGCGCAGAGTTGGATCACCTTGTGATTCAGTATACCCAAGCCAATGATTAT
>JANQSK010000558.1 GCA_028284105.1 Anaerolineae bacterium | reverse complement strand
CCCATGACTGTCATCGGGCTAAAATCCAAAACGGCCGTTAATTGACCCAAATCATCTCCAAGCACATTCCCCCAATAAAAATCGCCATGAACCAGCTGTGGTGAAACAGAACCTAGCATCGGTAACAGCGTTTTCCATTTTCCAAAGAGTGTTTCAACTTCAGGTACGTCCAGACTGATAATGTCATAGGCGTTTGCTAAAGTTCTTTCAATTCGCTGAATGAGATAGCCTTCCCACGTTTTGTCGCGAATGGGGTAGTCGGTCAATATTTCGCCAAATTTATCTTGAGGATAATGAATTGAACTGATTAGCGAGGAAATATAGACAAACTGTTTGATAGCTTCTTCCCGTTGGCTTTCAGACAGGGTCGGCATGATGTCAATCAATGTCTTTCCAGAAAGCCTTGTTTCTTTTGAGTAAAAACGGCCGTTTATGGAGTCATGAGACAAAATTTGGGGCATCTTAAACGGAACATCAGCTTGAGCAAGATGATCATAAAATTCTTTAAGGGTTTCAATTTTTTGTCGTGAATCATTGCTACCATAAAAGCGGATTATCTGAGTATTGCTATAAGCATAAACCGCGGACTCGCTCCCAGCCCCAAGAAAATCATTATCTGTAAAGCCAAAATGGTCTAGAAGATCAGGATGTGCGTGCATTCGCCAATTTTATGCGATTCGCTAGATACGTACACTGATAAACTGAAAGGAAATAGATTAGTTGAGATAACGAAGAGATAAATTGATTAAAACGAGGATAAACAGGGTAAATGAGGCAAGACTCATAATGCTATTCTGCTTCATGAGATAAATGAGGCGAGGAGGGAGGAAAAGAATGAGCAACAGGGTGGTCACAATGATGGTGGCCCAAAAGAGCGGTGTGTTTTGACAAACGGCCGTTAATTCGGCCGTGCCAATGATCAACATTAAATTGACACCCATGATGCCAAGCCCTGTTCTAGACCAATACTCTGATTGACCTATACGATAGCGAGGACCTGAGGTTGACGAGATGACCAAGGTGTAAATTAAACCAGCACCAATCCAAGCACCTGGTGCATAAACAAAGAATGCAGAAGATTCACCGGCGCCTAAAACCCGATCGTCAACTTCTAAAATGAGGTCGAAGTAACCCAATTGGTGGGCTAAGCCAGCTGCAAGACCAATACCAAAAAGACTACCGAGAGCACGAAGCTTATTCTCAGAGAGCCACTCTAATGGAAGTCGTTCGGTGGGTTGTTCTGGTTCGAGCTTTTTGATGGAATAAACCGCGATACAAAAGATAATGAAAAAGATGCCAATGACAGCAGCATTAACCCCACTGTTGACGTGGAACTGATTCATCAGATTTGGCCAAATAGCGATGGCAATTGCAATCGAAATCAAGTCGATAACGACAGGAACGGCCGTTGCCTTTTGGACAGATATTGCACGGGCTTCTTTTAGCATTCACTTTCCTTATTTTCGCATGGCGACTAATCTCGTTAGTCTTGCGCCACTAAGTTATAACAAATAGAAAATCAGAAACCATCAAAACTTAACGATTATTTATCCAATACACATCCATTTCTCACACAGTACATGGGTAGCTTTCTTTGCACCTCCTATACAACGCGCTAAAATGAAAGACCACACAAATTTCCCGAATAATTTTTAGATACTTGGAGAACAAAAGGTTCTTTGAATTACTAAAACTTAGGTAATGTATTGTTCTCCTGTAAGAAAATCAGAGTTACAAAAACGATTTCAAATTTTGTTTTGTAATTTACTTAAATCATTTCCAAAAGGATGAGGCATGGTTAAACATTGGCAAAGATTGGAAAGTA
>JANQSK010000527.1 GCA_028284105.1 Anaerolineae bacterium | reverse complement strand
TCAGAAGAAACAGCCTAATCATGAAAGTCAGCCTGTGGTATCTGTGGAGCAAGCTGAGAAACGGCCGTTACGCATTCTGCTTGCAGAGGATAATGCAGTTAATCAGAAGGTGGCAACCAAAATGCTCGAGAGAATGGGATATCGGGCTGACCTGGCTGCAAACGGATTAGAAGCGGTGCGAGCTTTGCAAAGACAGCCCTACGATGTCATTCTGATGGATGTCCAAATGCCTGA
The DNA here is from genome assembly GCA_028284105.1 of Anaerolineae bacterium. GTDB lineage: Bacteria > Chloroflexota > Anaerolineae > Promineifilales > Promineifilaceae > QQUD01. Next base: position 3,120 of record JANQSK010000527.1, on the reverse strand, counting down.
GATGGATGGTCTTCATGCCACCCAAACCATACGCCAACAGATTCCTACTGAAGCACAACCCTATATTATTGCTTTGACGGCAAATGCATTGAAGGGCGACCGCGAGAAGTATTTAGAAGCGGGGATGGATGATTATATTAGTAAGCCAGTTCGCATTGAAGACCTTGCTCAATCGCTTATGTTGGCATTTGAGCGGTGTGGAAAAACGGCCGTTTTAGAACAATCTGAACTATTCGCATAATCAGCGTGTGCACAGCTTTTGCGCAATCTCTTGCAAAATATGGACAAAACGTGTGCAAATGTGTAAAATATAGTTATAAATCGTTAGATTTATAAATTTGCAAAGATTTTGTCACACGGAGTTATATTATGCGGGTCATTATTACAGGTGGAACAGGGCTTATTGGCTCAAAATTGGTTGATAAACTTCTTCCAAAGAATTATGAGATTGTTATTCTCAGTCGAAATCCACAAAAATACCCAGCCAAAAAAAATGTTCAATATGAAAAATGGGATGCTAAAACCGCCGATGGGTGGGGGCATCTTGCTGATGGGGCACATGCCATTATCCATCTTGCTGGTGAAAGCATTGGCGGAGAAGGGTTTCCACCACCTCGCTGGACACCAGAACGAAAAGAACGTGTCCTCACAAGCCGTCTAAACAGCGGACAAGCTGTGGCCGAAGCCGTTCAAGCTGCAAAAAATAAACCTAAACATTTCATGCAAGCGTCAGCGATTGGCCTCTATGGCGATCGCGGATCTGAAACCATCACTGAAACATCTGCCATTGGAACTGGCTTTTTACCAGATGTTGTTAAGCAATGGGAAGCCTCGACTGCTTCTGTAGAGGAGTTGGGCGTTCGACGTGTGTGTATGCGAATTGGTATTGTGTACACCTTAGAAGGCGGTGCATTACCTCCTACAATTTTGCCGTTTAAACTTTTTGCCGGTGGACCATTAGGAAACGGCCGTCAATACATTTCATGGGTTCACATCGATGATGTCGTTGATGCGATCGTTTACTTGTTGGAAAACGAGGATGTTACAGGCCCGGTTAATATTACCGGACCTAAACCATTGACAAATGCAGAAATGGGAAAGGTGATTGGGCGAATTATGAAACGGCCGTCTTTTATTCCAGTACCGGGCTTTGCTCTCAAACTGGCGCTTGGTGAAGTGTCATCTCTTGTATTGGATGGTCAAAAAGTGCTTCCAGAAAGACTCACTGAACTAGGGTTTCGATTTAAATACGAAACTGCTGAAGCTGCATTGCAAGACCTCTTATAAAAATAAAAGCCCATCGGGCGTACAAAGTAACACATCTTTATACGCTCGATGGGTATCAAACCTCATTTATTTAACTAAATCCTATTTCGTTTAATTAAATAGAATTAATAATCCCATTTAAGGTAGTGCTTGGTCGCATGGCCGTCCCAGCCATTTCATCATTGGGTTGGAAATAGCCACCAATGTCTACAGGTGCACCTTGTGCATCATTAAGCTCTTCAATAATTTTTGCTTCATTGTCCGCTAATTCGAGTGCGATAGGGCCAAACTTATCTTTAAGCGCCTCGTTTTTGCTTTGTTCGGCTAAAGCTTGAGCCCAATACATGGCCAAGTAAAAGTGGCTACCACGATTATCGAGTTCATTCACTTTTCGTGAAGGTGATTTGGCATTGTCTAAATATTGGCCATTTGCTTTGTTTAACGCTTGAGCCAATACAATCGCATTCTCATTGTTGGTTTTGGTGCCAAGCTCCTCAAGAGCAACAGCCAATGCTAAAAATTCACCTAACGAATCCCAGCGTAAATGACCTTCTTCAACGAACTGCTGTACATGCTTTGGTGCAGAACCCCCTGCGCCAGTTTCAAACAGACCACCGCCTGCAAGCAACGGCACGATAGACAACATTTTTGCGCTTGTGCCTAGTTCTAGAATGGGGAAGAGGTCAGTGAGGTAGTCACGGAGAACATTTCCAGTGACAGAAATGGTGTCTTTCCCGTTCTTAACTCGATCCGCCGTGTAACGCATTGCATCTTGGGGGGCCATCACTTGAATTTCAAGTCCATCTGTGTTGTGGTCTTGTAAATATTCATGGACCTTTTCGATGAGATTGGCATCATGTGCCCGATTTTTATCTAGCCAGAAAATAGCAGGTTGGCTTGTGGCGCGTGCACGGCTGATGGCGAGTTTAACCCAGTCGCGGATGGGGAGGTCTTTAGTTTGGCACATCCGCCAAATATCACCTTGACTCACGTCGTGACTCATGAGCACTTGCCCATTTTCATCAACAACTTGCATGGTACCTGCATGAGCTATTTCAAACGTTTTGTCGTGTGACCCATATTCTTCTGCTTTTTGAGCCATCAAACCAACATTCGAAACATTCCCCATGGTAGTGACATCGAAAGCGCCATTTTCTTGGCTGAATTTGAAGATCTCTTGATACATGGTGGCATAGGAGCGGTCTGGGATCATAGCTTTGGTGTCATGCAGCTTGCCATCAGGTCCCCACATTTGACCAGATGAGCGAGCAGCTGCCGCCATAGATGCATCAATAATGACGTCACTTGGAACGTGCAAGTTGGTGATGCCTTTGTCTGAATTAACCATCGCCAAACGTGGTTGCGTTTCATAAACGGCCATCAAATCAGCTTCGATCGCTGCTTTTTGCTCAGCAGGTAGCGATTCGATTTTAGCGTAGACGTCGCCGATGCCATTGTTTGGGTTGACACCAATTTCATCAAAAACATCTGCATATTTTTCGAAAACGTCTTTATAGTAAATCGTAACAGCGTGTCCAAACAAAATTGGATCAGACACTTTCATCATGGTTGCTTTAACATGTAGCGAGAGGAGCAAGTCTTCCGCTTTCGCAGCCGCAATTTCTTTTTCGAAATAGGCACGTAAAGCAGAAACGCTCATAAATGTAGCGTCGATGACTTCGTCTTTTTGAACGGCCGTTTGTTCTTTCAAAACAGTCGCATTCCCATCTGCGTCAACAAGTTGAATACGAACGTTACCCGCTTTTTGGATGACAACAGATTTCTCATTGCTGAAAAAATCACCTTCGGTCATATGTGCCACATGTGATTGAGAATCAGAAGACCATTTGCCCA
>JANQSK010000499.1 GCA_028284105.1 Anaerolineae bacterium | reverse complement strand
CATTTGCATGATTGAAGAAGGAGTTCAATCATTTACACTCAAAGGCACAAAATATTATACGCCTCCAAGTGGGCTCATTTTCATTAATCCTGGTGTCATCCATACTGGCGAACCTGCGACCGAGCGTGGCTTCTTATTGCGCTCCATTTATCCATCAGTTGCATTGATGCAAACGGCCGTTTACGAATTAACAGGCCGCTCAAACTACACACCATACTTCCGTGATGCACGAGTCGATGATAGTGAAATGGCTTATCTGTTTTATGAGCTGCATGAACGGTTAAAGCATGAGCCCGATCCGTTGACGTGTGAAATCCAATTTTTGATGACGATGAAGCCGATGATTGAACGGTATGCAGATATTGGGGTTGAAAAACGGCCGTTTTCATCCGAAAGAGTAGTAATTCAAAAAGTAAGGGATTATCTTGAAGACAACTTTGCCCAATCCATTAATCTGAACGATTTGGCGAACGTTGCTGCATTAAGCCCATATCATTTGCTTCGGGCATTTCACCAAGAGGTTGGCATGCCACCTCATGCTTATCTGCAAGATGTGCGCATACGGCACGCCCAAAAATTAATTGGCCAAAATAAGCCACTGGCAGAAATTGCATATGCAGTTGGCTTTAATAGTCAAAGCCATATGACCCGCAGATTTAAGAAATATGTGGGCATAACGCCCGGTCAATACGCCAATTCAATATTACCCAGCTAAGAAAAGCCCACCATTTAATAGGATGTATTATGACTCTCGAACTGTTTATTACATGGTTCTTGACCTTTTTCCCGATCACCATTAGCCCAGGCCCAGCCAATATTTTGATCTCTTCAACGGCTGCCCAATACGGCACCAAAAGAACATTGCCGCTTGTTTGGGGGATTGTCGTGATATTTGTGTTGCAAATTGCTGCGGTAGGGGTGGGTATTGGCGAACTGCTGACGCGATATCCGGCATTATTTACCGTTTTTCAATATGTAGGTGCTGGCTATCTTTTTTACCTGGCATACAAATTCTTCAACTCGTCTGGTATGCAAAGTGGCGATGAAACCAAACTTGGCTTTCGAGAGGGGGCATTTATCCAATTCTTTAATTTCAAAGCACTCACTGTGCCATTGATCTTATTCACTCAATTTTTGAATCCAGCCACTTCTTCTCAATCTCAATATGTCGTTTTAACTGTCGCCTTGTTGTTTTTAATAGTTGGAAGCCTGCTCGCATGGGTGATTGGGGGAAGCTTTCTCCAGCGATTTTTCCAGTCAGAGTTTGGGATCAAATGGCAGGGTAAGATTTTTGCGCTGATGTTGGCCGGTGTGGCGATTTGGATTTTGTTGAGATAGTAGGAAGTGGAATTTTTGTATTCGTTTATTGGTATATTGGTAAATTTAATATCACTCATATCACGAATATTACTCGTATCACCACTATCACCATTCACATAAGGGTTTTATGGAATTCACAACAAAAATAGCAATCGTAGTTGCTGAGGATTTGGCGACCTGGCAGAAGTTGAATGTTGTGGCGTTTATGACTTCAGGCGTTATTTCACAGGTTGAAAATATTATTGGGGAGCCTTACAAAGATGCCTCAGGACAGGAATACAACCCACTTTGCATTCAGCCTATGGTGGTGTTAAAAGCCAAGCGTGAAAAATTGCCCACCTTTCTTGCTCGGGCTGAACGCCGTGGGGTAAAAACGGCCGTTTATATCGAGGATATGTTTAAAACGGGATATGATGCAGCGAATCGGGAAACGGTGAAGCAATATCAAACACCGGATCTGCCTTTGGTTGGGCTTGCTATCCGGGCAGACCGTAAAGAAGTGGACAAAATCTTTAAAGGTGCCAAACTCCACGAATGAGTCTGTTTGGATCAGCTAGATTGGGTTAAATCTCGATTGGCTGCCATCCATTGGATTCCAAAATCAACGACCAAACGCTGTTTGAATAAGCGCACCTCAGCGTTGTGAATTTTATGAACAGGTATTTGATAATGTTGATCAAATGCTTCTCCCAATGGCCCGAAATCATCCGTATGGGTTTCAACAACTTCATAGGGAACCCATTTTCTTTCTCCATTGACCATCATTGCTGAACCAATTTTCTCATTTTGCTTGCCTGGATAATCAGCTTGAAATTCAGCGTAGTGCAAAGATGTGTTGTTCCAGTGGGTCACGCCTATGAGCAAAACATGGCCATCTAGCTGATAGAGTCTGCCCAACGGAGAACGATGCCCCATATCCTCTGTGAGACAATGATCTTCTGTGAGAAATTGGGCATTAGGACCTCGGGCGGCCATTGAAAAGGCCGGATGGCTACTTCGTAGAGTACCGGGCCAGTGCCTAAATAGTTCAGGAACAACGCCAACACCTCTTGTTGGGGTTGTCATTGGATCATACGCAGGCATATTCTCTCGGATAGTTTGTACCCATGATTTCGGAACTGGAGGATTTTCCCAATTAGCCGGATCAGTATTACCGGCGCTGTGTGTCACCATCATTATTGTGCCACTTGCACCGACCGCCCCAATGAGTGCTTGAATAACAGCTTCGGCACCGCCAACCACCCATCCTAACTGGCTCATGGCTAAATGAACCAAGATGGTTTGACCCTCTTTGACACCACATCGGTGCAAGTTTTGGATTAATGTTTGGACAGTTAGAGGCTCCTTGGTCTGCTCGATGAGCTTTTGCTCTGACATAAGTTTCCTTTGAATAGTTGCTATTTATATTTTATTGCAATTATAGGGTGGATTTGAATTTTTATGGAGTAAATGAGGGGCGATGGATTCAGCCCCTCAGCTTGAAGCGGTGCAAACTCGTTAAGCTTGCGTGGGGATCGCTTGGTTGTGAGTTTGGTGGCTGGTCATGCCAGACATGACTGTTCCCATAATGCGAATTCGTAAAGATCGAGGCAATGGGGCCATGATGTAGACTAAGAATTTAGATAAGAATCCTGGCAAAATCGTGGCCCGTTTCCCAAGAGCGTTGAGGATTGGTCGTGCTAAGTCGTCAGGGTTGAGTGATGCGCCCATTTGCATATCAGCTCTGGAAGCAAAGCCCGTTTGGGTAGGGCCTGGGGCGGCAGCAAGCACATCAACACCTTTGTCTTTTAATTCAACCGTTAATGCTTCTGAGAGCGTTTGAACATACGCTTTTGTGGCTGCATAGTGTGCTGTGTTCGGATTGCCTTGGAAACTTACAATAGAACTCAGCAAAATAATGCCTCCACGACCTTTCTCAACAAAACGATGGCTAAAATGGTAGGTGAGCATAAGTAAGGCGCGGCAATTGAGATTGAGCATTGCTATCTCTTCATCTATATCTGCATTGATAAATTCCCCTGACGTCCCAAAGCCTGCTGAAGCAATGAGTAAACCGATATCGAGGTCGTTTGTTTGTTTTTTAACGGCCGTTACGCCCTCAATTGTGCCTAAGTCTGCT
>JANQSK010000498.1 GCA_028284105.1 Anaerolineae bacterium | reverse complement strand
ATATCAGCCGTTCTTGCCCATTGAACATGCTGAAGAGGCGCTTCAAAAGCTGCTGGTCGTTGGGCAACGGCACAAAATGCAGAACTTTTTGTCAGTCCTCAAACGACACAAACCCGATCCGTTTTTGCTTTCGTATCAGTTAGACGGTTTTTCATTAGCGATGGATTTCCAAATTACGGAACGCAATCGAGAAAGAACCGTTCAACTGGTTCGCGAGATGGATGAGATTGTGTTGGCGGCAAACGGCCGTTTTTATTTTGCGAAAGACAGCACTGTGCGACCTCAAATTGCCAAACATTATTTGGGTGACGAGGTTATCACCCAGTTTAAAGAACTAAAACTACGCTGTGATCCTGATCATTTGCTCGAATCCAATTTATGGCGCCGCGTTTTTGATTAAGATTTTGCTTTCAGAATAAGCACCCCCAAGGAGAAGTTTCATGTCACGACACCAACGGCTTTCAATTTCGGTCTTGTTGACTTTGTTAATGCTAGGCGTTGCCCTCTCAACTGTGATGGCGCAAGGTGAGGGACCTGTTTTGGTAGAAACGGCCGTTTTATACCAAGAGGAACCAGCAGAATCTGGTATCAACTTACTTGATGGATTAGGGGTCGTCTTTGCGGTCATCTCTGTGTACGCCGTCACCATGTTCACAATGGCCATCGGCACCGAAATCCTTGTCGACATCATCAAAGGGTTTCTTGGCAAACCATTGGGCTTAAAGAGCCGCCCCAACGTGCGTGAAAAGCTAGACGAATACGAGCAATTCCTACCCGGTGCTCTTGATGACTTAGGTGTCTCAGCAGAAGCACGTCTTAAATTAGAGCGCCAAATTGAAGATCTCAAAGATGTGCTGGAGCCAGCTTTTACGGCCGAAGCCGCCGCCAACCATTTTCGTCAAACTGAAATCACAACGGCCCTCACTACGTTGGGTATCGATTGGAACGCCACAGATGCCGTCGATAAAGTAAAAAGCGCCATCGAAATTCAGCTCGATAAAGCCGTTGCCAATATTGATACGTCAACAACCCTCGGTCAAACGGTACAAAGAGCCTTAGAAAAGAGCGATCTCGTCAAAAAGGCCAATCGTGCTATCGACCGAGCTGCTAAACGTATCGATTCGCAGATCAACCCTGACACCGTTTATGATACGGTGACATTTGTAGTGAGTGGAGAAATTGCTGATGGGGTGACGAGTTGGACCAGTGCTTATCTCAACAGCATGCAGCACAAAAGCTATGAAGCCGCTAGCTCACTCTACCTCAACCAGCTTCGACCTCAAATTCGCGCCTTTGGCCTTGGTCAAACGCTGCAACAAAATGTTGAATCCCAATTTGAAACATTCCTTGAGAATTTAAGAACCTATCGAAAAACAGACATCTACTTATTGTCGCTCAACAACTTCTTGGGTGAAGTAGAAAATCAACGCAATATTGTTCGCAGTACCGCCGGAAAAATCCGCGATTGGATTATTGATCAATTCAAAAAGGCGCTACGTATTATTCCATTTATTCAACACCCTAGCTTAGCCCCTCAAGAGTATGATCCCCTCATTAGCGACAGCAGCACCGCCGCGGCCAAACTGCTGGATTTAGAAGAGTATGATAAAGAGCAAAACAAAAAAAGGATTCGTCGCATTAGATTACTCTCTTTTATCCTCGGCACCATGCTTGCTTACATCATGCAAATCGATTCAGCAGATCTTTTAGCCGATCTTTTCCCCGGCAATTCAAACTTCTTAGAATTAACGCTTATTCCCGGAAGCTCATTTTTACTGAGTTGGATAACACTGGTGACTTCCCTCACAGTAGCATTTGATTTAACAGCAGGGATTCTGCTCTCAGGGCTTGCGGCCAGTGCAGGGTCCACATTCTGGCACGACCAGTTGTCTCGCTTGCAAGCAGCAAAAAAGGGCGTTGAGCAGGTTCAAACTGTGCTTCAACCTATTGTGATGCAAGCGAATGAGAATCGAGCGAATAATAGTTAGTGGATAATGTGAAGGGGGATTGGGTGACAAGGTAAGAGAGTTATTTTCGTAGCGTACCAAGCACTTTGAATAATACTCTTCTCTCTTCTCTTTTCTCTCTTCTTATTGCTTTTCTCTTTCCGTCTCTTCTGGTGGATTATCGTATCGTCTGAAGAATTTGTGCTCCCCGGTTAGGGTAGTTATGCGCAGGTGTAGGGGACGGCCGTCATCAGATTCATAGGCCACTTCAACTTTCTTCCCAATAATTCGCCCCACTAATGCCCAATATGGTTTTGAATACTCAGGTTGCTGTCTAGGCTCTCCACTTGGTGATTCTTGGCGTCCTGCAACAAGCTCATTGAGCCGAACGATGTATTTATCGGCCGTGTTGTCAAAAGAAACAACTTCCGCTTTTAGAATTGCGCGAATATAGTCACCCTTGTCTGGCAGTTGCCACACAAACTGAATATTAAACTGGTCCCCGATTTGATGATTTGCTTGGATCATAAATAAAACAAAAACCTCCCGAAAGCCTTGAAAAACTCTCGGGAGGAACTGTGACAAATTTAGGTTTCGTCGAAATTTAGCGGATTGCTTTCTCTGTATCTTTATCAAAAAGGTGCATGCTGTTCATGTCAAAGACCAAATCGATCTTGTTACCAACGTTAACCATCATGCGAGGATCAACGGTTGCAACAAAGGTAGACTTGCCAGCATTGCAGAAGAGATGCAATTCATGACCCAACAATTCAACAACCTCAACATCAGCTTTTACAGGTTGAGGAATGATACCTGGAGGGGCAAATTCTGGTGCATGCGTGTGCTCTGGGCGAACACCAAAGACAACCTCTTTACCAACGTATGCTGAATACATGTCATGACGATCTTCTGGAACCTCTACGCGGAAGTCACCAGAGTCAACAATCATTTTATTTTCTTCTTTAACCAATGTGGCATTGAAGAAGTTCATACTTGGGCTACCAATAAAGCCAGCAACAAATTGATTATCAGGAACGTTGTATAAGTTACGTGGGGTATCAATCTGCATCAAAATACCGTCAGACAATACAGCAATACGATCACCCATTGTCATCGCTTCAACTTGGTCATGGGTTACATAGATAAAGGTTGTTCCAAGACGTTTGTGCAGTTTGCTAATTTCAGCGCGAGCAGTTACGCGCAATTTAGCATCCAAGTTTGAGAGTGGCTCATCCATCAAGAACACGGCTGGTTCGCGAACAATTGCGCGACCTACAGCAACACGTTGACGTTGACCACCAGACAAAGCCTTTGGTTTACGGTCGAGCAACCCTTCAAGACCTAAAATTGCGGCCGCTTCTTTTACACGTTTGTCGATTTCAGCTTTTGGTGTTTTGCGAAGTTTCAAACCAAACGCCATGTTGTCGTAAACGCTCATGTGTGGATAGAGCGCATATGATTGGAAAACCATCGCGATGTCACGATCTTTTGGTGGCACATCATTAACGACGCGGTCGCCGATGAGGATTTCACCTTCGCTGATCTCTTCCAAACCAGCCAACATACGCAAGCTTGTTGATTTACCACAGCCAGATGGGCCTACGAAAACAACAAACTCTTTGTCTGCAACTTCCATATTTAAGTCGGTAATTACTTGGACATCACCGAATCTTTTGTAAACATTTTTGTACGATACGCTAGCCATTTTTTCTCCTATGTCCTAAAATTTTGTCTTCTATAGGATTAACTATATACGGCCGTATCTCCCCTTCCAACAAAAATGGCAAAACTGTCTAACCCCGTGGCGTTATTTCGTTGAACCCCTCTTTTTCTCGTAAGGCCATGGATAAATACCATCAAGCATTGCCTGTTCAAGCACACTTTCAGGTAGGGTTGGCGGCAAATGGTTAGCGTAATCATTGACCCAATTGGCCACACTCTGATGATTCACTTCCAAGATTTGGCTCACCTTTCGCAAGCTAATTCCCTCAAGATACAGTTGGAGCGCCTGTAACCTGACTTCCTCATCGTAGCCAGACTCTTTTGGGGCTGGCGTGTAGCGACATTTGCACTGCTTGCATAAATAGCGCTGGCTCCCAGCTGGCGTCTTGCCGCTTTTAATTTGTTGCGTGTCTTGGCCACATTTGGGGCAGATTATAACTATTTTCATATCAAAGAATGGTTAGCAAGAATGCCAAGATAAACAACACGATGACCATAAACGCTGGAATCCGATTTGTCCACAGAGCGCGCATGAGGTTTGACACCTCATCACGATCATTGGTTCGAGACGGCCGTTTACGTCCTCCATACAACACATCCGAAAATTCAGACACAGAAGACGGCCGTTCATCAGGATGCATCTCCATCGCCCACAAAATCGCTTCCGATAGCGTATGGGGAATCACGGGCACTAATTCAGTCGGTGGCTTCAACGCTTTGGGATCTAAAAAGCGTGACTTGGCATCTGGAGGCGCTGTATTGGTCAACAGATGATAAAATGTCGCCCCTAGCGCATAGATATCAGTTCGCACATCCGTATGACCCACATCCCCACCGTATTGCTCAAGCGGCGTATACAGAGCGGTTCCTCGACCTTGCATGACTGTAATGGTTCGCGCATCATCCTCAACCATTACTTTAACTAAACCAAAATCAACCAGCTTAATACGGCCGTCTGGCGTTAATTTGATGTTGGCCGGTTTGATATCGCGATGAAGCACAGGGGGCTCTTGCGCATGAAGATATTGCAAAGCATCCACAATCTGCTTGCCCCAACCAAGCACCTTGTTCACAGGCAGTGGTCCACCATTTTGAACCAAATGCTGCTTCAAGTCATCACCAGGTACATAATCCATTACCAAATAATCACGATCGTTCTCACGGAAGAAGTCAGACACTTTAGGGAGGTTGGGATGATCCAATTGAGCCAAAATACTCGCCTCTTGCAAAAATTGAT
>JANQSK010000481.1 GCA_028284105.1 Anaerolineae bacterium | reverse complement strand
CGTGTTGCTATGAATATGGTCGTGTCTAGTTTGAAAGAGCGATTGCGATTGGAAGCGGGTGAGCTCAGTGATTGATCAAACCATTGCCGATTTAATGGCGCTGTTGCCGATTCCTGGACCGCCTGCCAAAGAAAGCCAAGTGGCGAAATATCTACACAAAACGTTTGTTGAGATGGGTATTCCTGAAGAGCAGATTGTGTATGATCGCGCTCAAGACCAAAGTGAATACGGTGGGGATGTGGGGAATCTCATTGTGCGCATAAACGGCCGTTCCTCTGAACCCACGCTCATGTTTAGCACCCACATGGACACCGTCCCTGATTGTGTTGGCTGTCAGCCATTCTACGACAGTGAAAATAATCGCATTATTAATCATGCTGAAGGCACCGCTTTGGGTGGAGATAATCGAGCCGGCTGTGCAATTTTGATGACGCTTGCGCGTGAGCTGATGACACCTGTTCGCAAAGGGAATCATCCTCCGATTGTGCTTGTCTTTTTCATTCAAGAAGAGGTTGGGTTAGTGGGCTCCCGTGGCTTGGATACGAGCCTGCTTGGGGATGTGCTGCCCGATATGTGCGTCAATTTGGATGGGGGACGCGTTGAAGAGGTGGTAACGGCCGTTATTGGGAGCGAACGGTTCACTATCGACATTACTGGCGTGGCGGCTCATGCAGGTTCCCGGGTGGCAGAAGGAGTCTCAGCTGCAGCAATAGCGGCCAGAGCGATTGCTGAATTGGATGTGAGCGGGTGGCACGGCCGTATTGAAAAACCAAACGGGCAAGGCACATCCAATGTAGGCATCATTGAGGGTGGGAAGGGGAGTAACGTTGTGATGCCACAACTTCATATTCTTGCCGAAGCGCGCTCACACAACCGAACCTTTCGTCAAGAAATCATCCAAACGTGGAAAAATGCCTTTACCCGCGCAGCCGAGAGCGTCACAAACATCCATCAACAGCATGGGACGGTTAGCTTTGGCCCTGGCCCAACTTATGAAGCGTATGCACTGTCAGATGATGCGCCCGTGCTCAAAAGAACCCAGCAAGCGGCTGACCAAATCAATTTACCGATTACGCTGGTTCATGATGATGGAGGAAATGATGCGAATTGGATCGTCGCCAAAGGCATCCCCTGCCTCACGCTTAATATTGGGCAAAGAGATGTTCATACACCCGACGAATGGATCGATCTGCCTGACTTTGAAAAAGCGTGTGAACTGGTTCTAGCTATCGCACTGCTTGAACGACTTTAAACGTGTTGCCATCAGGATCGCGTAGCACAACAAACTTTCCCCCATCTGCACTGGCAACTATTTCAGAGGCAAACTGGCCGCCTCGTTTTGTAACAGCTGAATAGAATTCATCAATATTGTCAACGGCAAGATGGAAACCAATTTCTTCGCCGGGTTTGCCATCGCCGCCTCCTTTGCCAACGACATACAAGCAAAGCGGCAGGTTCGACGTTTTGTACTGTGCCCATCCGTAGGCATCAACGGCAAATTCCTCTTCTAATCCAATGACCTCACGGTAATAATGTGTTGCTGCCTCAAAATCGGTGACCGGAATTTTCACCAGTCCAATTGTAAAGTTTGGCATTGTTTTTCCTTTCTTTTGTGTTGACACAGCATGGCGTTTTCTGTAGTGACTCGGTGATTCGTTAAAATGACGACGAAATGCGCGTGAAAATGATTCAGGGTTGGCATATCCTGCATCAAACCCAATATCAATAATTTTGCGTTTTGTTGTTCTTAGCGCAATGGCGGCTTTGACGAGCCTAACTATTTTGAGGTGCTGAATGGCGGTGAGTCCCGTTTGGGCTTGAAAGACGCGCTCAAAATGATAGGGAGATTGAACCGCTACTTCAGCGAGATCGGTCAGCGTTAACGGCCGTTGATGATTCTCGCGTATAAACGCCAACACTTTCAAAATCTGTTCTTGATGGGCTGTCTGTGTCTCTTTTTGAGGCATAGTTTATCTTACCGCCAAACAACAATCTGGACAGAAATTGCTAAAGTTTTGACGGCATCAATTTAAAGGTGCTGGGTGTAAGAAGCTCCTGTGGCGTAAACAAATTCTTCTTTCTCTGATGTGAAAAACGGCCGTATGCCATGATCAATCCACTCCTCAATTTCTTCAACGGAATGACCTTGGTCAATCGCCTTATCAATATTGGATTGAGTCATTAAATAATTTCTGAGTTCAAGTGGGCTAAGCAGAATCGGAATATCCAAAGATTGCTCATGGACAACATCAAAGCAGGGATTGTTTTTAAGTAAGTGGGCTAATGGTGTTCGGTGTCTAGTGGGGTTTGGGAATTTGGACCAATAGGTTTGGGTGTGCCAATGGGTGTAGTCAGGGTTTGATGTCATCTTTCCAGGAAACCACATATTGTACACAAATAACCAGCCCTCCTTCTTCAACGTTCGTGCCACTTCAGAAATAAATTTTTCCTGATCAAACCAATGAAGCGCCATGCAAACGAAGATTGCATCAAGAAAATTTTCTTCGAATGGAAGGTCTTCAGCAGGCGAAAGAAAAAGGGTCGCTTTAGGGACTTGCTTCTTGGCAAGTGCCAGCATTTCTTCTGAGACATCGGTGCCGAACACATTTTCAGCAAAATTGAGCAATGGTTTTGTCGAATGTCCAGTTCCACACGCAATGTCTGCCACATTTATAAAATCACGATTTTGAGAAGCCGATTCAAAAAAGCGCTTGATGACTTGTTCATGTACTTGTGGTCGATATTGGTCATATTTCTCAGCGATGAATTTTTTGTCGAAATGCCTCATGTTTCGGACCACGTTGATCGATAATTCTCGATAAAATGAGATACATGCTTTTGTAAGTCGAGCGGAGGGATTGAAATATCGCTGGCGACAAAGCTGAACATATTCATTGCTAACAGAGGACCAACTAAGTTGGCAATTAAATGCAATGGATGTTCTTGTTTTAAGATGCCCTCGGCTTGGTATCGAATGACCAACATGGAGGCCACCCGAAATCGGGCTTGGAATAGAGTTAATGCGTCTTGCAATTCGTGGTGTCGGGAAACTTCAATGAACAGCGCAAAGAAAAAACGGCCGTTTGCCACGACCGCCTTCTGAATTTCCTCGAGTAAACAAACAAAATCCGCCTGAATATCACCCGTGTATTGAATTGTTGATTCAAAATTGGCCTGATCTGCAACGGCAAGCATCGCCTGTTTCACCAACTGAGATTTGCTACCATATTTTCGAAACAGGGTCACTTCGCCAATTCCAGCATGCTTGGCAAGCCGTTTGGTTGTGGCACCTTCATACCCATATTCAACAACGGCTTCCATGACGGATTGAAATATTTGGGCATCATCAATAATTTTTGGCATATGATTCCTCAAATTTTGTTCGTGCTAAACGCTGAATGCGCTTTCTATCAAGCATACCATATGAAAGTGTTGACTTTCAATAAGACCTTTGTTAACATCTTGTTAATGCTATTGAAAGTGATTGCTTTCAAAAGATTATATCAAAAAGTTGGAATTTATGTTATCAGTTTTATTTCAATCATTAGCAGTTGCGGCACTTGGCATCATATCTCCAGGGTCGATTACGGCCGTTACGCTTCTTTTGATGTCTGATCGGGGCTGGCGAAATGGGGTCTCATTTTTGATGGGCTACATTGTGATGTACGCAACCATTGGGACCGGCGTTTTGGTTCTCGGTGTCAATTCAATCGAAGGGAATGATTCACCTCAAAGTGTGACGACTTCCATTGTTTTGATGGCTTTGGGGTTGCTCTTGCTTTTGGTGGGTGCACGGAATTGGCGTAACAAGCCTGGTGAGAATCCAGAAAACGGCCGTTCTTCTCGGTTTATCAAGCTGCTTGATAGCGCGACCCCCATCAAATCATTTGCATTTGCGGCAACAGTGGCGGTGATTAACCTCAAAAATCTCACCATCTTCCTCTCAGCAGTGTCAGTGCTTTTATTGAGCAATTTACTGCTGACGACAAAGCTCACCATGTTGATTCCGCTGATTCTGGTATTTTGCACTTCAGTCATCATTCCTGTTGTTATCTACTTCGCCTTTCCAGATCAAGCAAATCAATATTTAACCCATATCAAAAACACAATCGACCGCTATAGTCGTCCACTCGGAATTGCACTTTCCATCATTTTAGGCGTGCTACTTTTCTATCGCGGAATTTCAGGATTATTATGAATAACTTACACACATTAACTGTTCCATTTTCAGCAATCAGAGCCACTGACTTGCCATTAGTAGGAGGAAAAGGCGCAAATTTAGGTGAATTAACGAATGTGGGCTTTCCCATTCCACAAGGATTTTGCGTCACAACAATGGCATTCAAGCAATTTATGGATGGCTATCCAGATCAAGAAACGCTGTACGAGAAATTGGAAACAGTGGCTAATGATTTGGAGACGGCTCGGAAAGTTGGGGAATGGGTTCGCAACACCTTGCTAACTGTGCCGATTCCGTCTTCCATTGCAGACTCTGTTCGGCAAGCCTGGCAAGAAGTTGGAACCGATAAAGCGTATGCAGTTCGCTCAAGCGCAACGGCAGAAGATTTACCTGATGCTTCCTTTGCGGGTCAACAGGACACTTACCTTAATGTAATAGGCGAAGACGCATTGCTTGAAGCGGTTCGAAAATGTTGGGTCTCGCTTTTTACCGATCGGGCCATCTTATATCGCATTCAAAACAATTTTCCCCATCAAGATGTGCAGCTGTCTGTTGTCGTGCAGGAAATGGTGATGTCTGAAACGTCAGGCATTTTATTTACGGCCGATCCGCTTACGGGTCATCGCCATACAGCCACGATTGATGCGAGCTTTGGTCTTGGAGAGGCGCTGGTGGGGGGGCTTGTTTCGCCCGATGCGTATCGAGTTGACAAGCGAGACATGACCATCATTGAGAAAGAAATCGCCAATAAACAGATTGCTATCTATCCCGAAAAAGAAGGGGGTGTTCGTCAAGTTGATTTAACCACCGATCAACAGAACCAAACCGTGCTAACCGATCCGCAAATTATGGCACTTACCGATTTGGGGAAGCGCGTCGAAGCGCACTATGGCACCCCACAAGATATTGAATGGGCGATGGTCGGAGAGGCACTGTATTTGCTGCAAGCAAGGCCCATAACCTCTCTTTATCCCATTGAAAACTTGAAATCTCCAGATGGCAGTTTGCATGTTTATTTAAGTATTGGCAGCCAACAGATGATGACAAATGTGATGTCACCGCTTGGGATGTCAGGCATGGCAACCGTCTTGCCCTTTGGAAAAGCAGGCGATGCCAGCGAAAGTAGCTTGCTGAGGGCCAGCGGTGGACGTTTGTTTGGTGATATTACTCAAGGACTGCGTCACCCTGTTTTAGGACGCATCATACCTGCCGTTTTTGAACAAT
>JANQSK010000545.1 GCA_028284105.1 Anaerolineae bacterium | reverse complement strand
AAACAATCGTGACATTTGGCATTCAAAAAGGGATTGAATTCACCCATCACGATCTCCAATCTGAGCTGTTAAAGCTATTTTCAGCCCGCGCAACGGCCGTTATGAGCAATGTGCCAGGACCACCCATGCCATTGTATATCGCAGGAAGCCAAATCAAGCAGCTGATGTTTTGGATGCCTCAAGCAGGCAAAGTTGGCATCAGTATCAGCATGCTAACCTATGCAGGGCAAGTATTCTTTGGCTTGGCAACAGATTCCAACCTTGTTTCTAATCCAAATGAGATCATTGACGGGATTTACCAAGAAATAGATGCCCTGCTGAAATTGGCGAATGATGCTCAATAATCACAACGATTATGAAAATCAGCAGTTCAAACAGCTTACGTTAGAACAGCATCAATTTAAAGGCATCTATTTTGATGAGTGCGTCTTTGAGGATTGTCGCTTTTCAGAAACTGCGTTTGAACAATGTCAATTTAATGATTGTCGCTTTGAACGATGTGATTTTTCTCTATGCAGTTGGGATGGCAGTACATTTCAAAACGGCCGTTTTCTGCACTCAAAGCTCATTGGCATTGACTGGACACGTCTCACTTGGTCAAAATTTGTAAAAGATTCACCTTTCACCTTTGAAGATTGCGTGCTTGATTATGGCACTTTTATTGGGCTCACCCTGCAAAAGCAACGCATGATTTCTTGTTCATTAAAAGAGGTTGATTTTACTGAAGCTGATTTGAGCAAGGCGAGCTTTAAAGAAAGTATGCTGACAGGGTCCCATTTTCGAAACACAAAATTAACCAAAGCAAACTTCCAATTGGCAACCAACTATCATATCAATCCAAAAATCAATGAGATTACAAAGGCCCAATTTACTCTTCCTGAAGCCGTTAACCTGTTAGAGAGCATGGATATAGAGTTAATCGACAATGTATGATCTAAAATCAATCGATCTTCCAAAACTCGTAGGTCAACCCCTTACTCTCTTTGCGTCATTTTTAGAGAGCCGATTAGGGCAAACAGTTCTACTTCCTAGACTATTAAAAGATGGTGGCATTATTCACTTTCGTGAACGGCAGTTTGATGAGCCTCCTACTTATTTACCGCTCGTTGCCTCAACCAATCAAAAGCCCGTAGACAATCAAGAGAAGTTTGATGTCGCATCTCCCTCAACTTTAGACAATTTTCCTTATAAACGGGCATCAGATTATGTCACGGCTTATCTAGTAGGCATGACAACACCACTAGCCGTCGCTCAAGCTTTTTTGAAGGCCATTGAGCAGCTTGAGAAGGAAGAACGGCCGTTAAATTGTTTCATCGCTATCAACCGTGACGCCCTTCTTGCCCTAGCCCAAGCTTCAACAGAACGATATCAAAATGGGGTTCCCCTCTCTCCGTTGGATGGGGTCCCTATTGCCATCAAAGACGAAATGGATATGGTGCCATTTCCGACAACAGTTGGCACTTCTTTTTGGGGGAAATCAGCGGCAAAAGAAGACAGCACAGTCGTATCTCGGTTGCGTCAAGCAGGGGCGCTCTTGTTAGGCAAGACCAACATGTATGAAATTGGCATTAGCCCTGAGGGGTTTAATGCTCACCATGGAACAGTACGCAATCCGTTTAATCTTGACCATGATTCTGGAGGAAGTTCAAGTGGCTCTGCCGCTGCGGTTGGGGCAGGGCTTTGTCCTATTGCTATTGGTGCAGACGGGGGTGGCTCTATTCGCGTTCCGGCAGCTCATTGCGGTTTGGTGGGATTGAAAGCCACATACGGCCGTATTAGTGGACATGGGGGCGCACCGCTTGATTGGTCCATTGCTCATATCGGTCCCATCGGCGCTTCAGTCCACGATGTGGCAACGGCCTATCAAACCATTGCAGGACCTGACATCAATGATCCAAACACAATCAATCAACCCTCAGGGACCCTGAGCGATCTCCAAAATGTTGATTTGAGCGTGCTAAAAATTGGAATTTACAAAGATTGGTTTAATCATGCCAATCCAGAAATCGTACAAGCATGTGAAAAAATGGTTCACCAAATTGAACAATCTGGCGCTACCATCCAAGAGGTAACAATCCCCCAACTAGACAATATGCGCATTGCTCATGTTATTTCGATTTTGTCAGAAATGGCCACCAGTATGCAAAATATAAAAGCAAAGCATCGGTCGTTTGGGGCACCGACCCGCGTCAATCTCGCTTTGGGGCGTGCTGTAACGGCTCGGGACTACGTCCACGCCCAGCGAATGCGCACACGCGCGCTCAATATTTTTAGTAATATTTTTTCAGAGGTTGATGTTATTTTGACCCCAACAACGGCCGTTACTGCCCCACCAATCCCAACAAACACCGGCACCATTGGCTGGAATGATCTTAGCACGGTGACGGAACTGATGCGTTTTGTTTTTGTGGGGAATTTAACAGGGCTACCCGCCATCTCCTTCCCAGTCGGATACGACAAACAGGGCATGCCAATTGGGATGCAGGCAATGGCAGCACATTGGCAAGAAAATCTATTGTTTCAGATCGCAAGCTTTGCGGAGAAGCATATGGAACGTAAACGGCCGTTTGTTTGGCACAATTTATTGGATTAGATGAAAATCGCAGCTTTAAAACAAAAAGCCCACAAGTTTAATTTAGCAAAACTTGTGGGCTTTTTTTATGCTTGATTGCGTAAAGTTTGAATACCGTTCATCAAAAGAACACCTGCCATGATGCCAGCGCCCAAAAGGGATAAAATATCGACTGCCCGCACCGTTTCAGTTGCACGAAGCAAAGCAAGCGCAATTAAAATAACCGCTAAAGCAAATAGAGCAATTGGTTTTTTATTCATTTTTTCTCCTTATTGTGGACCAAATCGGTCAAGCATTTCTTTCAAACCCAGCACATTTTCAGGTGAAAAACGGCCGTCTAACGCAACGATAGATTGAGCCTCTTCAAAAAATGTGGGCCCATTCTGTAGTTTCAAAATTTGATGGGCATCATTTTCACGAATCAACCCAACATGCAAAATAAAAGCGAGATAAACACTCTGACTCCAAATCGATTGATACACTTCAGTTAAGTCTGGGCTCATCAAGGCCAGCAACGATTCCTTGGCATCGACGATTAAATTGAGTTGTTCACTTCGCCACGTCGCCAAATTATCGGCATGGGATGGAATTAAAGTAATTGTTGCCCCATCAATTTCAACCGGCGCATAGACTTGTAAAATGATTTGGACATTTCGCTGAATCGCTTGTTCAATATCTGTTCGCAACAGCTCAAGTAATTGGGGAAAAACATCCATTACAGCAATCGCCTGGCTGTCTGC
Source organism: Anaerolineae bacterium (assembly GCA_028284105.1). Classification (GTDB taxonomy): domain Bacteria; phylum Chloroflexota; class Anaerolineae; order Promineifilales; family Promineifilaceae; genus QQUD01. Next base: position 6,933 of record JANQSK010000545.1, on the reverse strand, counting down.
CAACATTTGTTTCGCTTTTTGCAAAATCAAATCCACCGAATCCAGTCGATAAATTCTTTCATCAGATGCTTCTTCAACAGCCACTTCTTTTAATGAGGACAGTAACGTTTCTTTTCTCTGCTCAAACGCATTTTCTAGCTGTGCGACAAATTCATCAGGTGGAATGGCTTGGCACAGTTTGCTTTTTCCCTCTTCAGAGGTTTGGATGGCACCTAATTGGGCCAACGAATCCAATGCCTTATACACATTGGCAGTTGCTTTTCCAATGCGTTTGCCAATGGCGTAACCGGTACTCGCTGAATTAGTCAGAAGGTCAAGATAAACCTCTGCTTCGAGTTGATTTAAACCAAACTGCATGAGCTGATCGGTGAGTTTATGACGCACGGCACAAATCCATAGTATTTAATTATACTAACAAGATGATTTTAATCAATAGGTAATGAAATTTTGAATTCGGCACCCTGATCGAGCCCGTCAGAAACGGCCGTTATTTCCCCATTTAACACGTCTGTAATTAAAGATGCTAAGCTCAATCCTAACCCCAATCCCCGAATTCCATGTGCATTTTCGGCACGATAAAATGGCTCCCAAATTTTGTAGATTTCTTCTTGATCTATCCCAATACCCGAATCACGGATACAAATCACAAACTGATTTGTTACGTCAAACAAAACAGAGATAGACCCTTCCTCAGGCGAAAATTTGATGGCGTTGGAAATTATTTGCAACAAAATACGTTCAACCAACTGAATATCAACATGGATCTCTTTGTCAAGCGCCCCATCCCAAGCTATTGAAATTGAAGTCGAATCAAATTCATTCTGAATAAAGGTTTCAAAATGCTGTTGGAGTACCTTAACTGGGGTTTCAACCGTGTTAACCACAATCTCACTATTCCCACTCATGTTAACTGTTTCAATATCTTGAAGCAGATTGTCTAACGACAAAATTGAATCATCGATACGACCTTGAATACGGCTTCTTTTTTCGTCAGTCAGACGATCTAAGTGAGCCGTTAGCAATTGAGAAGAACTCTTGATTGAGGTGAGCGGTGTTCGGAATTCATGGGCGACGACTGTAATCATCTGTGATTTCATTTTACTCAGTTCGCTCACTTGGGAATAAGACGCCTCGAGTTGATTCAAGAGCAGCTTTTCTCGTTCTAAAGCGCTTGCAAGCAAATTCCTTTCATTTTCCATTTGAACGCGGGCTTCTTGTTCACGCTTCAACAAAATATTGAACCCATCAAAATAAACCCACGCTGTTAAAATAAAAATACCCACAAAAAAAAGCCAAGGCAACACAGTTAAAAACAAGCCTAAGAATGGGTTTTCTAACGTATCGATCCGGAAAATAAGAAGCTCCTGATTAAGTCCCCAACTGATACCAAACATTGTTACGATGGACAGCAAAATGGCAAAAACACCACTTCGAATGCCAATTAACAATGTCACCATCACCACAAATGAAAAAAACATGACAAACGTGATTTCGGTCACACCACTAAATACAGTAGCCATCATAAAAAAATAGGCTGTTAGCATTATTATTTTTGCGCGAACATAGTGGCTAATTTGGGACAATCTCAGGAGCAAGAGAGCAACAAGGACACTGATCACGGCAGCATAAAATTGATTGATCAGCCCAGCACTGAGTGTTGCATAGGTTCCAAGAATTAATGTCAATGCCCCAAATACAAAACAAACTCTTAACAAGGCGATCAAAATTCGCTCTTGAATGGGTCCTAGTACGTCTTCATATTGTTGTGGATTAGACCTAAAATTTGGTTCTGGTAGAAAGTATAATTTTAAAAATTTGAGTGGTCGCATAGATTTTATAGTTTGATTTTATTCGAAATCAACAAAATAGTGCTTTTTTCTTCATAGTATCTTCACAGTTTTCTTTTAAACTGAATGATAAGTTAGGAACTATCAATTTTGAGGTGATTATTCAATGGCAAAAACAATACTGGTTGTTGACGATGAAGAGAGAATTGTTTCATTGGTCAAATCTTATTTAGAGCAAAATAGCTTTCGAGTCATTACTGCAAAAAACGGCCGTGATGCCCTTTTTGTTGCCCGTCAAGAAAAACCAGATCTTATTGTGCTAGATGTGATGATGCCTGAGATGGATGGATACGACTTTATGCGTATCTATCAAAAAGAGTCCGACACGCCTATCATACTATTAACTGCCAAGATAGAGGAAGATGACAAAGTTCTCGGTTTAGAGCTTGGTGCAGATGATTACATCTCAAAACCGTTTAGCCCACGTGAATTAATGGCCAGAGTGCGAGCACGTCTTCGACGCGCTGGACAGTCAATGCCTACCCAGGGTGTATTGCGGGCAGGTGAACTCGAACTTGATCAAGAGGCATTTTTAGTTAAAGTAAGCGGGGAACGTATTGATTTAACCCGTTCAGAGTTTGATTTATTGGCTGCATTGATGCTTTCTCCAGGACGAGCCTATACAAGATTAGAATTATTAGACCTCGTTCAGGGCACCATGTTTGATGGCTATGAACGCACCATCGATGTGCATATCAAAAACTTGCGGGCAAAAATTGAGCCCAACAAACGGAAGCCACAATATATAGAAACTGTTTACGGAGTCGGCTATCGATTCTCCCCAGATGCATAAATGATATTTACTCGCTCTCTCACGTTTAGACTCACACTCCTCTTCTGCTTTGTCAGTCTCATTGGCGTTGCCATTGTCGCCGTTCTTGCCAGCCGCATCACTCAGAACGAAGTTAGCTCTCTCTTGAATCGGCAGGAGCAGGAACGTATTGCACGGGAATTAGGAGATTTCTATGAGGAAGCGGGCAATTGGGCTGATGTAAATCAGCAGATTGAAGGGTTATACGCGCCTCGGAATTTTGTTGTTGTTCGTGATGACAACACAATTATTTTACAGGGTTTAGGATTGCCGCTTGGGCAAAAAATTCCTCGTGATGAAGCGGAAGGCCGCATCGTCATTCGTGCAAATGGAGACCGAGTCGGCTATCTCGTTTCTTTTCAACCCGGCAAACGCCTCCCACCCCCTCAAAACAATGATGACATTTTATCGAGCATCAATCGAAATATTATTTATGGTGCACTCGCTGCATTAGCTATTTCATCTGTGATTGGTGTCTTGGGCGCGCGCCAAATTACAAAACCCATTGTTGAATTAACGGCCGCTTCTCACAACATTGCGGCTGGTGATTTATCGCAACAGGTGCCCGTTCGCTCCAAAGATGAGATTGGGCAACTAGCCACTTCATTTAACAAAATGAGTGCTGATTTGGTTAAAGGCCAAAAACAGCGTCAGCAAATGACGGCAGATATTGCACATGATTTACGGACCCCATTAAGTCTCATTTTGGGACACGCAGAAGCCATCGAAGATGGGGTGCTCCCAGCCACGCCTGAAACGCTTCACATCATTCACGATGAAGCTAAACGACTCAACGGGTTAATCGAAGATTTACGCACTCTAACCCTCGCTGATACGGGTCAGCTCACGCTTGAAAAACGAAAAGTCAATCCAGCTGATCTAATGAATAGAGCCGGCTATGCGCATAAACCCCTCGCCCAAGAAAAAAATATTGAAATTTCAATTGATGTTAATGAAAAATTACCCCAAATTGAAGTGGACCCCCGGCGCATAGGACAAGTCTTAGACAATTTAGTGAGCAACGCTATTCGATATACACCGCCAAACGAAAAGATCAAGCTAGAAGTTGACACCCATCATGAAGGGCTTCGCTTTTCTGTACAAGATTCAGGGCCTGGCATTGCTGAAAGCGATTTGGCTTCCATTTTTGATCGTTTTTACCGTGCCGATAAATCGCGCAACCGAAGCGAAGGGGGATCTGGTTTAGGATTGGCGATTGCACGGTCATTAATTCTTCAGCATAACGGCCGTATTTGGGCCGAAAGTCAGGTAGGGCAAGGCACCAATTTCCAGTTCATTTTACCTATCCCAGCCTAAAATCAGTACATTTGTCGTCAAAATGTCGGAAATTCGCCCTTGACGACTCATTTTGTCTGTGTTATCATCCCCTCGCTTCACAAATTCTGAAAGGAGATCCAACGGTTTTATGAGCAAGTATCGAATCACACCAATCGCGTTTGACGATGCTTCTGCTCGTGGCTTAGCCAAGGGCGCAGTCCGTGCCGTTGACCTCCCCTAACCCTTTTTCGTAACTTTTAACAGGTAAAAACAAGGCGGTCACGGTGCAACACCCGTGACCGTTTTTTTATTTCTTCGCATCTTGCAAGAGTCACGGGTAAACCCTGTGGCTTTTTTGTTGTTCAAAACTAATCGAGGTGTGAGTGGGATGAATGATTCATAGCTTTTAAACCAAGTGAATAGACAATTGTTTATAGCTTCCATCAGAAAACTTTTTCAAGTGAAAAGTAAAAAGTGAAAAGGAATCACCGATTCCGAGTAATCACTCGATTACTGGAGAGACACGATGAAAAATGTAGATTTAAAGGAAATTACATCAGAAAATAAAGTGCGTGGGTTATGGCGGATGATGCGCAACTATCGGGGAATTTATGCCGTTGCCATTATAAGCATTGGGTTAGCGGCCGTTTCCCGCGCAGGCATTTACTACGGGCTAGCCTACTTCGTTGACGACATGTTGCCAGATGCTTCACAGCTAAGATTATTGCCTTGGCTTGTTGCAGGACTCATTCTTTTGGCAACCTTACAAGGGGCGTTCACCTTCTTAAGCGGACGTTTAGCGGCTCGCACATCTGAAGGCATTACACGCAACCTTCGCAACTACCTCTACGATCATTTACAACGACTCAACTTTTCTTACCACGATGTCAATCAAACAGGGGAACTGCTCCAAAGAGCAACCTCGGATGTGGACACCGTTCGACGGCTTTTTGCCGAACAGTTGATTGGAAGCGGCCGTATTCTGCTGCTCTTCCTTGTCAACTTTGTGGCTTTATTGACCATCAACGTGCGGCTTGCTTGGATAACCATTGCCGTCATCCCCGTTGTGATCATCATCTCTTACTACTTCTTCATCAAAGTGGGTGAGGTATTTGAATCATTCCAAGATCAAGAGGCTGTTATCTCTAATCGCCTTCAAGAAAATTTGACGGGTGTTCGGGTAGTAAAAGCCTTCGCGCGTCAACAATATGAAATTGATCAATTTGACGTTGAAAATTGGGAAAAATATCGCCGTGGGCGTCGTTTAACAATGATGCACTCAACCTACTGGCCTTTAACTGATGTGATTTGCGGCTTGCAAACGGTAGTAAGTCTCTACGTTGGGGCGCAAATGGCCATCAACGGTGTCATTACGCTAGGGACCTTTATTGCCTTCTCGGGGCTTATGGTCCAAATCATTTGGCCGATACGCAACCTAGGACGTTTGATTGCAGACTCTTCAACAGGGCTTGTCGCTTTTGGCCGCTTGCAAATCATCATTCGTGAGCTGCGCGAACCTTTAGAGCAAGGTAACCATGAACCGCAAGGTGATATTCAAGGGAACATCGTCTTTAACAACGTCAATTTTGCCTATGACAACGGCATTCCTATCTTGCATGACATCAACTTCACCGTGAAACCGGGTCAAACAATCGCCCTTTTGGGCGGGACTGGCTCTGGAAAAACCACCATGATGCATCTGTTGCCTCGCTTCTATGAGGTGAAAGATGGCTCTATCACACTCGACGGTGTTGATTTAAATCAGGTGCCTCGTTCATATTTGCGCGATCAGGTGGGTATCGTCATGCAAGAGCCGTTCCTCTTCTCAGCATCCATTCGAGACAACATTGTCTATGGCATGAAGGAAGAAGTCAGCGATGAACGAGTCTTTGAAGCGGCCCGAGCCGCAGCCGTACACGATGTCATTCTGGAGTTCCCAAATGGGTATGACACGATGGTAGGTGAACGCGGTGTGACGCTATCTGGTGGACAGAAACAGCGGGTGGCGCTTGCAAGAACGCTGCTTCGAAACCCAGCTTTACTCATTCTCGACTCAGCCACATCGGCTGTCGATACAGAGACTGAATCACACATTCGGGAAGCATTGAACCAAATGAATGCGGCCCGTACAACCTTTATCATCGCCCATCGCATTACTAGCGTCATGCACGCAGACTTGATTTTGGTGATGGATAACGGCCGTATTGTGCAACGCGGCACGCATCAAAACCTCATCAACCAACTTGGTATCTACCAACGCACCTACCAGCTCCAAGCTCAAATTGAGCAAGAGTTGGAAGACGAACTGGCTGAAGTAGATAAGCGTGAGGTTTTGGTCGCAGGAGATTAATAGGCTTGTCAGCATCTCAGCACGCTTCGCTATCAGCATTTCAGCAAAAGCTGACAAGCTGATTAGCTGAAATGCTGACAGGCTAAAAACGGAGTTTTTATCATGTCCGAAAATTATTACGAAGAAGAAGAATTCACAACTGAATTTAACGGCAGCACCCTTTACCGCATTTTGCAACAGGGATTGGCTCACTGGCCTTGGATGCTCGCTTTTATGATTGGGATTTCGGCCGTGTCATTGATGGAATCATACATGACCTTCTTGGGTAAACGCATCATCGATGAAGGGATTGTGCCGAGAGATATGGAAGCATTGTCACGCATCGCCGTTGAGTATGGTCTTTTGCTCATTGTCTTCGCTGCTTTTGTCTGGCTATTCATCTTTACAGCGGGCACCTTGGGGCATCGCGTGCAGTACGAATTGCGGAAGCAAATGTTTGAGCGCATTCAGCAGCTAGAGTTGGGTTATTTTGACCGTACCCCCACGGGCTGGCTTATGTCTCGCGCCACTTCTGATGCATCGCGCGTGGGTGATTTGGTCTCTTGGGGCTTCCTTGATATTGCTTGGACGATTATGAGCGTGACCACATCCTTGGTCTTCATGTTCATCATCAGCTGGCGCATGACGCTCATCGTTTTGGTGATGAT
>JANQSK010000474.1 GCA_028284105.1 Anaerolineae bacterium | reverse complement strand
GTTTTCAAACAGCTTGATTTACAAAAAACGGATGGCGAAACGGCCGTTTCTGACATTGCCAAAAAACAGTTTGCCACGCTGCTTGATCTCTATATCGATCTCGCCCTACTCGAAGAACGGGTTTCAGGACGACTCCCCGCATACGAAAGCATTCGAGTTGTTCGTGAAAAGAAACTCTAGTTTCGCATCTTTGCTTTCCCCAAATGACTAAGTGTTCGGAAAAATAGATATTGAAATAGAGACTCTAAACGCGTTTCTGAATCTCGAGGAAACGGAAATCTTTTTCCAAATCTTCTTCAAGTGATTTCTTTTCGCTTACCTAAAACTTTATCACGTGTTCTTCATTTGAATTTTATGTTCATTATCGCTAGAATAGAACATATGAGCGATTATTGGATACGGGCAAGCGAAATTTCAGAATTTTTGTATTGCCGACACGCATGGTGGCTAAAGCGCAGTAAGGGGCATAAAGCGATCAACAGCCGTGAACTCAAACAGGGTACGAAGTTTCATCAAAAACACGGCCGTTTATTGACCCAATCGATGTGGGCCAAACGGGTTGCTTATGGCCTGCTTTTCTGCCTAGTCACCTACATAACCTTTCAGATCTTAACGACCTAATGATTGTAGATGCTTTGTCAGTTGGAATTGTGTTGATTTTGTTGGCACTCATCGTGTGGATGTGGTCCCATGCCAATTCTCTGCGCGATCAGCTTGGCGTGCCCAAAGGAAACGTAATTTACACCGATACCGGCACGTGGTTCCCTAATCAAGACCCACTCTATGCTGCGGATATTCAACTGACAGGCAAACCTGACTACTTAGTTGAGCAGGAAGACGGGATGGTCATTCCCGTAGAGGTGAAATCAACCGCGGCCCCTGCTGAGCCATATGAAAGCCATCTTTATCAGGTTGCTGCTTACTGTTTTTTGGTTGAGTCAACTTATGGTGTTCGGCCAGAATATGGCATTTTACAATATCGTGATCGCGCTTTTGCCATTGATTATACGGATGAGCTAGAAGATGAACTGCTCGATATTGTCGAAGAAATGAGGGTGGCTATTAAAAATAATAGAGCAGATCGTGACCATGAAAATTGGCAAGTTTGCCAAGCTTGCGGCATGAGACCTCATTGCACCCAAAAACTCTAGTGTTTTGACAAACTAATCGATAGGGCTCGCTTGTCAAAACCTCAGGTTCCGTCACGCAGGACTATCCGGCAATATTTGTTAGATGGAACAGTAGGTTAATTTCAAAATCTTTTTCTAATCACCTAACCTTTTTGCAATTTCACAATATAATATTCAGTTATGGGACAAATTGGCATTTTACATCATCCAAGAATTCCGGCGTCAAAGCCATTGTCTAAAGAAATATGCGAATGGCTTGAGAAAAATGGACATTCGTCATGGGCTGCTTCCACTTGGCAAGAAGAACATATTCTGGCCAATATAAATCAATGCGAACTATTGATTGTATTAGGTGGGGATGGGTCTCTATTGCGGGCAGCTCGGATGGCTGTTCAGGCAGATGTTCCAATATTTGGCATCAATATGGGGCGCGTTGGCTTTTTAAGTGAAGCTCAGCTTGATGATTGGCCTGTTCGATTGACGCGCGTGCTAAATAACGACTATTGGATTGAAGAACGACTGCTTATTCGGGCCGAACTCGAGCGTGAGGGCGAAATCGTCGATCAATTTACCGCATTAAATGATCTTGTGATCGGTCGAGGGCAACAGGCTCGTGTGGTGCGTTTTCAACTTTGGGTTGATGGGGATATGGTCACTACTTATACGGCAGATGCTTTAATTGTATCAACACCCACAGGGTCAACCGCCTACGCAATGGCGGCCGGTGGCCCATTATTGCCACCTCAGCTCCAAAATTTTGTCGTCTTGCCAGTTGCCCCTCATCTCACATTTAACCGTTCACTCGTCTTGCATGAAGAAGCAGAAATTGTGATCGATTTAGATATGGATCACGAAGCATACCTGACGCCTGATGGACAGCATGGGGTCTCTTTGCAGAGTGGTGATAAAATTTTGATTCGTAAAAATGACAAGCGGTGTAAATTTGCCCGTGTAGAAAGCTCAGGATACTTTTATCGCCGATTAATGGGTCGTTTAGGTTATACTCGTTAGGTACTGTTTAAGATGGTGTGAATAAGCGCAGACCAGTTAGGGTTAAAATAAATGCGTCACCCCAAAACAGTTACCTAGGAAAAAAATAATGACAACGCTAGATCCAAGAACACGTTCACTATTGCGGCAGGCCGATAAGATTGCGGCCGCAGGGAAACGAACCGCAGCTGTTGAACTGTATGAAAAAATATTAGAAGAAAATCCAAACGCGGATGCGGCCTGGTCTGGGCTAGCATCTATGTTAAATGATGCCGCCAAACAAGAAGAGGCCTATGAAAAAGCGCTGACGCTCAATCCTGACAATGAAGCAGCTCAGCGTGGGCTTGCGATATTGCGCGGGGAAGAGCTCAAGCCTGAATGGATTGAGGAAGAAGCGGAAGAGGAAGAAGAAACGGCCGTTTTTGAGGAACATGAACATGATGTTGTGACCTCTGACGACGATTTGCTTCTTGCCTGCTATCGCCACCCCAATCGTGAAACCGGGTTACGCTGTTACAACTGCCAAAAACCTATCTGCATGGATTGCACTCGCAAAACTCCAGTCGGTTATCTTTGCCCAGACTGCTATCGAGAAAAAGAAGATCTCTTCTTTAACTCCAAAACGCGGGATTACTTTATAGCACCACTTATTGCTTTTCCATTGAGCTTAATTGCTGGCTTTTTAGCCACATTAATTGGCTCAGTGGTTGGCTTTTTCATTATCTTTATCGCGGCAGCAGTGGGTGGTGGTCTTGGTGGCGTCATTGGTCGCTTGGCCAAACGGGCCGTTGGCAATCGCCGTGGGCGATATTTGCCCCAAACGGTGGCAGCCATGGTGATTTTAGGCTTTTTAATTCCGGTCCTGCCTTCACTGCTTGCGGGGAACCTTAGAGGGTTGCTGGTTCCGGGAATTTTACTGTTTTTTGCAACAAGTGCAGCCATTTACGCGATGAGATAGAGTTAAATTTATGCTGAATGAGCTTTATATTCGAAACTTTGCCATTATTGA
>JANQSK010000544.1 GCA_028284105.1 Anaerolineae bacterium | reverse complement strand
GTATACCGTTTATGGCGTGGGGCGGGATCAAGGCCTGACGAGCGATCCCACCAAAGCGATGTTGGCTGCCGTAAAAGGTGAACCATTTGAAATTGGCTTTAGTGGTGAAATGCAGTTCCAATTGGCTTCAGATGTTGCGCTTCAATTTATAGACGCCTCGGAACAAAAAACGGATGGTTCTCATTTCTATAATTTAGGGACTCCCGTTACGCATGTTGATGAATTTATGAATCAAATCCAGTCTGCTTTGCCCACGGCTCAAATTTCAAGAGCGGAAACGATCTTGCCTTTCCCTACAGGGTTTGATGACGCCGAACTTAAAACGGCCGTTTCCCATGTATACGAAACGCCACTCAAAGAGGGTATCTCTGAGACCATTGCCCATTTTCAAAAGTGTGTTGAAGCAGGAATGCTATAAATTATTGTTTTTGACGATTTTCGATTTCTTCAGCGAGCTGTTTTGTATTGTTTCTCGTTGTGACAATAAGAATAGTAGCCATTGAAAGGGTTGTGATGAAAACTGGGACATTTTCTCGCCAAAACCCTAATATGATCCAAGCTAACACAATCAAACCAAAAATGATTGCGACAACCCGTTGGGTATTTTGAGCAGATGTGTGTTTTTGTTCCAGTTCTTTTTGATCCATTTCAGAAAGATCGGCCATGTTTTCTCCTTACCTTAAATCAATTTCTGATTTGGTTATAGCAAGATGGCGTTGGTTTGACTCTATTTTGATGGGATTATTTAAAAATTTTTGGATATGAAAGTGTAGCTTTTAAACGAGGGCTTTTTGTTGCGCTTTTAAGCAGAGCTCAGCCGCCTTGAAGGCATGAGCTTGCGTCATTGCATATTCAGTGCGGTTTAGACAATCCAAAATGAGTTCTCCAAAAAATGGATACCCTACCTTGCCATCCAACGTAAGGTGATGCTCTCCCTCTTTGTTGACAAGATACAGCTGGTCACCTGCCTTGTCTCGAGCCACATCGATATATTTTCTGAGTTCAATATATCCCTCCGTGCCAAGAATCAAGGTACGGCCGTCTCCCCATGTTCCTAATCCGTCAGGTGTAAACCAATCCACTCGAAAATAATTGGAACACCCATTATCTGCTACCAAATTTGCTTCCCCAAAATCTTCTAATTCAGGATATTGTGGATTGTTGTAGTTTGCGACGCGTGCGTGTGTAACTGATGCATCCTTAGCACCGCTGTAATACAGAAATTGTTCGATTTGATGGCTGCCAATGTCGCACAAAATGCCACCATATTGAGCATGATTAAAAAACCAGTCGGGACGGTTGGGCGCATTTAAGCGGTGTGGCCCTAAGCCCATCACCTGTATGACTCGGCCAATTTCACCACTTTGTACTAGGTCACCAGCATGAATAGCGCACTCAACGTGGAGTCGCTCACTGTAGTAGACCATATATTTTTTACCCGTAACGGCCGTTACTCGACGTGCTTCATCGAGCTGTGCCAAAGTGGTAAAAGGTGTCTTATCGGTGAAATAATCCTTTCCTGCTTGCATCACACGACAACCCAATGGCCCTCGTAAATTAGGAATAGCAGCAGCAGCAACAAGATGAATCGTTTGATCTTCCAAGATTTCATCAGCCGATAGAGCAATCTGCACATCTGGATAAAGCTGCTTGAACACAGCCATTTTGCTCGGGTCAGGGTCAAAAACGGAAACAAGCTCACCACCTGCTTCAATTAAACCATTACACATCCCAAAGATATGGCCATGATCAAGGTGCATCGCCGCAAAACGAAATTCACCCTTCTCAACAACAGGTTTTGGTTTGCCCTGAGGGGCGTAATTCATGCCATCACTTTTGCTCATGCGGGTTGTTTTCCTTGCTGCAGATTTTTCAATAAGTGTGCATATGCGTCACGGTCAAGCGGTAATGATACTTCTTGTTTCATGTGGCTGCTGTAAATCATGGCATTGGCCAATTCAAGAGAAAGCATGCCTTGTTTTCCATCAGTTTTGAGTGCCGTACCTTCAAGAATGGCTTTGTGGTAGTTGTGGTAAACGGCCGTATGATCCCCCGAACTCTTAGGCATTGTGACATTGTGCGCCGAAGCATTAATGGTTGGAAATCCTTCAGGGCTTTGGGTAATCACATCGCGAATATCTTCATCATACAGTTGGCAATCCAGAGAGCCTTGGGCAATGTTTAATGTTCCTTTTGTGCCAATAATTTCTAGTCGATACGGCCGTTTTCCTTCCGCCGTGCTGATATGAATAGAACCCATCGCTGCGTTAGGCCACTGCATCATTCCTTGAATCGTATCCTCAACTTCAATGTCTTGAAGCGTCGTTTTGGTCCACGCATATACTTTTGAGGGTTGCCCTAGAAGATGACAAATGAGGTCTAAGTCGTGTGGGGCTTGGTTCATTA
>JANQSK010000455.1 GCA_028284105.1 Anaerolineae bacterium | reverse complement strand
TACCCTGGTTTTATTTTTCCTAATTTTCCCTCCTATTCCGCTTCAAATAATCTTTCCCTAACCATTTGATGATCGTAGGTTGGTTGTAGTTGTCGCGTCTGTGAAGATCGCGTATCATGCCCCGATTTTGATTTGTAAAATCTTATGGGAAGAGGCAACGTATCACGACGACAACAGCTAATTTGGCTCGGTAGCATTTTGCTAACGGCCGTTTTTTTGCGTTTGTGGCAAATTGGGCAGCTACCGCCAGGATTGACGCATGATGAAGCGGATCATGGCATCACGGCTTGGTCAATTGTTAATGGAGAGCGGGCTATTTATTTCACGGTTGGATACGGCCGTGAACCCCTTTACGATTATGCAACCGCCATCGTGATGCAGTTTATTGGACCAACCTATCTAGCGGGTCGATTAACGGCCGTGTTTTTTAGCCTGCTAACCCTCATTTTTCTCTATCTTTGGGTAAAACAAGTCCTCGATACGCCAACAGCATTGCTGACAGCTGCGGGCTTTGCTGTGGGGTTTTGGTCCGTGATGTCTGGTCGGCAAGCATTGCGCTCCATTACGCTAGGTGCCTTTTTTGTTGGCGGTATGTGGCTCTATTTTCAAGGTGTTTTGGCGGTTCTTGATGCGAACAAGGATTTAAAACAATCAATTCCAAAACTACCTCAAGTTATTCAATTATTTAAGAAGCGTCCTATCATTTCGTTTATTTTGGCTGGTTTGTTTTTGGGGTTGGCTTTTTACACTTACATTCCAGCACGCGCGATGTGGTTGGTGCTACCCTTAGGATTGCTTTACTTATTACTATTTGAACGGCAATGGGTTCGCTTAATTTGGGGACAAACGGCCGTTTCTCTGATTATTTCGCTGTTTGTGGGTGCGCCATTATTTTCATATTTGCAAGCCAATCCCGCAGTTGAAGTGCGAATCCGTGAATTGAGCACACCATTAACGGCCGTTCGACAGGGCGATTTTGGACCGCTCCTTGAAAACACGTTAGCAAGCCTAAGGCTTATATTTATTGAGGGGGACACGGCTTGGCGTTATAACATTGCAGGTAAACCATTCTTACCATTCTGGCTGACGCCATTTTTTGTAGTAGGTGCAGGATTATTGATTTGGTGGGTGATACGGCCGTATATGCAAAAAAAGCCACAGCATATTTGGGTTGGCTTTGTGGCTTGGATTGTTTTGATCTGGTTTGGTATTGGCTTTGCCCCTGTTCTTGTTACGGGGCCTGAGCTTTCGACAACCCAAGCTATCGGTATTCAGCCTTTGCTCTATTTGCTTGTTGCCATGGGTATCGTGGGTGTTTGGCGGTGGATATCAGGATTTGAGATGCCGGGAGTGAAGCTTGGCGCTCAGTGGTCTGCTGTTTTGCTGTTTGGATTTACGGCCGTTATGACATTTCGTGATTATCGGAGATGGGGCGCGCACCCCGAAGTGCGCGTTCAGTATGAAAGTACGATGTTTACAGCGATGGATTATGTAAACAAGAATCTCCGTGGTGAAGCTGTCACCATATCTACAATCACCCCTGGACAGTTTCATACACCCGCATTAGCGCAGATGACGCTCACTCAAGGTAACCAGCCTCGCTGGTTCAATGCGTCGGGTAGTTTAGTTATTCCCAATGTTTCACAGAGCACATTGATTGTGCCTGGGTTTACGCCCATACATGATGGATTGCATGATTATTTAGAAACGGCCGTTTTAAAAGAGTCACTTCCCCTCCAATCAAACGATCTTGACAAGCCTCTTGATATTTATGAGTTGAACATGGCGCTATTACTCGAGGATTGGGCGTCTGATTTCAAAACAATTGACGTCCCTACCCAGCTTAACAACAATTTGAACCTGATTGGTTTTGACATTCAAGATGCTGAGATTGGTGTGGCAGAGAAGCTGAATGTTGCGACGCTGTGGCAAATTACAGCGCCCATTTCGGGTGATACGAAGCTATTTACACATATTTTAGGCGAGGATGGCATTCCACTTGGACAACAAGATCGGTTAGATGCTCCCTCTGAGAGTTGGCAGGTTGGGGATTATCTCATTCAGCTGCATCAAGTTGACATAACTGAGAGCATGATTGGGAAACGGCCGTTGGCTATTGGCGGGTACATTTGTCAAAATGAGTGTCAATCTTTTGAACCGCTTATCCTCTTTGTGGATGACGCTCAAATGGCAAGGACCATCATTGGTGAAGTTGAGGTGGTGCCATGAGCAAGCGCATGACGCAATGGTTGATGGTTCTGATCCTTCTGCTGGCATTTGGTGTAAGGACGTGGCAAATTCAAGAGATGCCTCCTGGCTGGCGAGATGACGAACTCATTAACTCACTGGTTATTTCTCAAAAAGTGCTTGATGGTGATTGGGCCGTCTATTATTCAGATGCGTCCGGTCATGAAGCGCTTTACCACGCTCTAAACGCTGGCATGCTTGGCTTATTTGGGCCCAATGCGATGGGTATCCGACTGTTGTCTGTGTTCCTCGGTGTAATTACCGTGGGGCTGACTTTTCGAGTCGGCAAACAGCTTGCCAATGTGCCTACAGGTCTTATTGCTGCCGCCACCCTTTCGGTGAGTTTTTGGTCGCTTATGTATTCTCGAATTGGCTTGCGTCATATTTTGACACCCCCTTTAATGTTGGGCGCGGTTTTCTTTTTCATGATGGCGTGGCAAAGTCAACAATCAAATGCCACTCCTCAAAACTCAAAACGTCATTCAATCGTTCGATTTTTAACAGCTGGACTTTTTATCGGGTTAGGGATTTACACATACTTTGCATCTCGCGGTGTGCCGCTTATCTTTGTGGCGATTTTGGGGTACGGTGCCATATTCATGTGGCCTCGATTTAAACAACATTGGCAGGGGGCTTTGCTGATGTTTGTGTTAACGGCCGTAATGTCCATCCCGCTCATTCAAACATTGCAAAATCAGCCGGAATCCGAAGCAAGGGTTGCTGAGTTAGCGGTGCCAATCGTTGAAGCACAGGCTGGGAACTTTGAGCCGCTTCAGCACCATGTTATTGTGACGCTATCGATGTTTCATAATGATGGGGATGATGAATGGTTATACAATATTCCGCATAGACCTGTATTTCAAGGCATCATGTCATTGCTATTTTGGATTGGGGTGCTTATTGTTGTCTGGGATGCCATACTGCCATTAATCAAAAAGTTTCAGAAACAAGAGTTATCAATTTCACAGGAACATAAATCTTTTGCAGGAGCATTTCTTTTCGCATGGTGGCTTGCTGGTATTTCTCCTGGATTTATTAGTGTTCCGCCGGCTAGCCTTGGGCATACTATTTTGGCTCAGCCTGCCGTTTTTATCTTGCTGGCCTTACCTGTTGGGCGGGCAATCCACTTATTTAAAAAGCGGAACATGGAGTCACAAATTAGATTATCAGATACCATTTCTTTCAACTTAACAACCGTTGTGATTGTCATTGGGCTATTTGGTTTGACAACGACGATTGCTTTTCGGGATTGGCAGGATTATTTTGAGGTGTGGTCGGAACGAGGTTTGGTACGCTTTTTGTATCGTGCAGACATTCGGGATGTATCTGATTATGTCAATGAAAATGAACTGGCTGATTTTGGAGTGACAGGTTTATTGGCGGGGCCATGGGACAAGCTTGCTTTATCAATAGATTTGGAACATGATGCTCGGCCCCGTTGGTATGATCCCCAACGGGCAGTCCTGCTCTCACCCAATGTAAGCTTCAGTGGATATCCAGATGTCCCTGTTGCGTATAGCGAAGCGTTTGACTCTGTTGACGGCATTCGGGCAGGCTATTACGCCTTATCACAAACATCTTATAACTTTGAACCATTTGAAAGCCCAGTTTGCTTTGAGAATGGGTTTTGTGCGACTGAGGCTCATTTAGACCCTGCTACAAATCAGTTGACTTTAGGGTGGGTAGTTGAACGGCCGTTAACATTACCGCCTAATCCTTTAATTAGTAATCCTCCACCGCCCGGTGTGTATTCTGGACCGCGATTAGCTGTTTTTGGGCAACTGCTCGATGAAAATGATATATTCCTATCAGGGGATGATGGGCTGTGGGTTGATCCGTATACGCTTTATGAAGGGGATGCTTTTGTACAGCAACATTGGCTTGTTCCCCCAGATGGATCGTCGGCAAAATTTATCTTATTTGGGATGTATGATCCCATGACAGGGACGCGCATTTTGACGGTTGATGGTGTTGATCACGTGAGGATTGAGCTTGAATCAAATGAGTAATTTGGTCTCATCAGTTCGAGAACTTATTTTATGATAGCTAACCTTAAAGACCCAAAACGTTTGATATGGGTTGTTCTTCTTCTTTTTGCAGGCTTGAGCTTTTCGGCAAGCGTGATTAATCCGCTCCATGAAGCGACGGATGAACTGCGCCACTATCGATTTGTGCAGCATATTATTCAAAGACAGTCCCTCCCTGTGCAAGGGGAAGTGGGATGTAGCGCACAGGGTCATCATCCACCGCTTTTTTATACGATGGCTGCTCTTGCTACGTTTTGGGTTGATACAGGGCTAGATGTTTGCTACGAGCCTGAAATCAACCCTTTTTGGAACTATCGTCAGTGGGAAGTCAGCGACGATAATAAAAATCTCTATCTCCATGGACCCAGTGAAGCATTTCCATGGTACGGCATGGCTTTAGCGGCTCATCTGACGCGTGTGGTGAATGTTTTAATCGGGGCGGCAACTGTTTATCTGACGTGGCTAATGGGCTGTGCGGTGTGGCCAAAACGGCCGTTTTTAGCGCTTGGGTCGGCCTCGTTTATTGCATTTAATCCAATGTTTATTTACATGGCTGGGGCAGTTAACAATGACGTCATTGCCGCCATGGCAGGAACGGCCGTTATGCTGGCGTGCGTTCGCTTAGTTCAGAATGAGGCTGGACTGTCGAGACGATGGGGCGTTATTCTGGGTGCCCTTTTTGGCGTTGCCCTGCTAAGTAAATTTAATCTGCTGGCCATTGCCGGCGTCATAGGAACGGCCGTTACCGTGGTGGCGTGGCGTAAAAAACAGTGGCGACTTTGGTTAGAAGTGGCTCTTATCGCGGGTGGAGTAACCTTAATACTCAGCGGTTGGTGGTTTGTTCGTAATCAAATGTTATATGGTGAACCCACTGGAGTACAAAGATTAACGGAGCTTTGGGGTGTCCGTGATCCATCTGAGAGCTGGGGAGTTGCTATCTTTGAGTTGACACCCACTTGGACCAGTTTATGGGGGCGATTTGGGTATGGACAGATTCCGCTACCGGCTTGGATATACACCTTTTTGCGCTGGCTTGTCGGGCTTGGCTTCTTAGGTCTACTTATCCCCATTGTTCGTCGCAACAAGCAGGACAAAAAACTCGAAGCTTCACTCTTTTTGCTGGCCTTAAATATGCTGCTCTTTTTTGTGGTTGTTTTTAATTATTTGCTGATTAGCCCAGCAGGCGCGATGGGGCGGTTTTATTTTCCTGCATTATCTTCTTTGTCAGTGCTCTGCTTCTATGGATGGTGGTGCTGGGGTGAACTCTTGTCCGAATCTATTCGGCACAATGCTCAAAAAGCGTTTGTGGGCTTGAACTTTGCCATCATGATTGGCTTATCAGCTTTGGCGATATTTGGCTACTTAGCGCCAGCCTATGCGCGACCAGAGCCGTTTTCAGCGAATACGGCCGTTCCTAACCCAACCAATGCGCAATTTGATAGTTTGATTAACCTGCGTGGCTATGCCATTCAACAAACGGCCGTATCTCCAGGCCAGCCGTTAGATCTAGACCTCTTTTGGGAAGTGACCGGCACCCCCCCCGGCAACTACCTGATGTTTATTCATGTTGTAGATGTAGAAACCCAAACGATGATCGTTCAGCGTGATACACACCCTGGTTTAGGGAATGCACCAGCACGTCATTGGCAGACTGGTGAGCGATTTGTGGAATCTGTCCGTATTTGGTTGCCGGAGACCGCTTATTC
>JANQSK010000444.1 GCA_028284105.1 Anaerolineae bacterium | reverse complement strand
ATGTTTTCATCCCAATATGAAAACACATGTGTTAAGAAATGAGCGATTTGCCATTTCCTCTATTGGTGCCACAATTGCACCAAAATTGCTCATTTGCCTAGCACAGCATCTCATCAAATGATGCCAGTAGGTCCTAGTACAGTTTTCGGAATTTGAAATTGTATTTAAAACAATTCAATAACTGCTGAGTATTTCATGAAGCCAAACACGTCAATGTTTTTGAGCTGAAATACTAGATTGTGGTGAAAAACAGGGGCCTTACACGGAGGAAAAACCTTGAAACTTGCTTCCGCTACCTACAATGCTAACTAACTTAATATTCTTGTGCATAATTAGATGATGCCTCAATCCAACTGCTACACGAATATGTATTTAGTTATTGTATTCAGAAGTATTAGATTTTCGTTAACATAAAATATGATCTTTGTTAACACACCACTGGAGAGGAGAAGATGGATAAAGTAAAACTACCCAACGGCCGTTTCTTATCATATACAACATACGGCGCAGAAAATGGGGTTCCCATTCTATACAATCACGGCTGGCCCTCCTCCCGATTTGAAGCGATGATTTGGGATGAGTTCGGTAAGAAATGCAACGGCCGTATTATTGCGATTGATCGGCCAGGCATGGGAGGCTCCACATTTGACCCAAACCGCACACTGTTAGATTGGCCAAATGACATTGCCCATTTTGCAGATGAAATGGGCTTTGAGAAATTTCACATGATTGGGGTATCTGGGGGCGGTCCATTTACGGCCGTTTGTGCCTACAAGATTCCTGAGCGACTCCATGGGGCCACCATCATCGCGGGGCTTGCACCCATGACAGAACCTGAGTGGAAAGAAGGGATGCGAATGGCAAATCGCATCATGCTTCCGCTTGGTGGTTCCATGCCCTGGTTGCTCAACCTCATTATGAAACTCATGCAGAGAGCAAGTCAAAATCCATCAACAATGGAACGGATGCTAAATGATCTCCCTGATGTAGATAAGGCGGTGTTTGAAACGCACGACATCAATAATTTGCTCAGGAGTACGCAAGAGGGCTTTCGACAAGGCACACAGGGGGTCACAAAGGATGGTCAGATTTACGCCAAACCGTGGGGCTTTGAGCTGGATGAGATTCGTATGCCAGTTTCAGTGTGGCAAGGGGGAATGGATGTGAATGTGCCCCCAAGCAACGGCCGTTTACAGGCCCGCAAAATGCCAAACGCCACGCTTCATTTCTTAGAAAACGAAGGCCATATCTCCATTATTGCTAATCATGGTGAAGCCATCTTACGAGATCTATTAGCATCTTAAATTTATAGTTCGTTTTTTATCAGGAATTTTCGGAATTTAGGGAATTAAAAAGAAAAATTCCACCAATTCCCCAAATTCCTGATAATGATTTTTAGCTCTAATAGCACCACGATCTCAAATCAACTTACAGTCTCGGATCAACAGGCTCGCATTCCATTGCTAGCACACCAAAGACACATTCATGCACTTTGCGGAGAGGCTCTTTTCGAACAAATCGCTCTAATGCTTCTACCCCTAACGCAAATTCCCGCACCGCCATTGAGCGTTTATGTCCAACTCGCCTCATGCGCAGATGTTTGATGTTGTCTGGCAAGTTATATTCAGGCCCATAAATAATGCGCAGATATTCAGCACCACGGCATTTAACGGCGGGTTGAACTAACCCTTTTGATCCCATCACGATGAAATCAAGCGGTTTAACGACCATGCCTTCTCCACCCGTTTCCGTCATTGCTTGCCACCAAGCAACGGCCGTTTCAACCGCTGCCTCATCTTCCAAATCCACAACTTGATATTTTGTCATTTGCAAAATGGGATCAGGCGTTGCGCAAAGATGTTTTTCAATCATCTCCATGTGCCATTGATGCGTTTTGTCTACAAAAACGGCCGTTTCCGTTGCTAAAATGTGGAAAGGAGCCAAGCGTAAATCTTCAAGTTCAACGACTGGCCAGCAGTAATTTTGATATGAAGCAATGTAGCGCTCAACCGCATCAGCTCGCGTTGCGTATTGGGTGATGAGTTCATCGACAGGAGCTTTGTTCTGTTGAGCCTGTTGCAATACGGCCGTTGTCATATCCATTGCGGCTGTTGCGGATGCGCCCACTGCCGCATATTGATCTTCAAGCAAGCTTTGGGCCTTTGTGGACCATGGCATCAATTCACAGTCCAAGCAAACCCAATCAGTTTCAAAATTGTCCCAAAAGCGGGTATCTGTTAACGCACGGCTGACTCGCCTGAGAAAGTTCTGTTCTAGAGTCGAATCATCGAAAAAACGACGCCCCGTACGCGTGTAAACGATGCCTAACGAGGCTTCATCTACACCAAAGCGGCTCTTGGGTACTGATTCATCTTTACAAACAATAACTACTGCTCGAGACCCCATATGCTTTTCTTCACAAACGGCCGTTTTCACACCATTCTCTCGAAAGTAGTCAAAGGCTTGGGCAGGATGCTCCAAATAGTCAGGCAGTTCGCTTGTTTCAGTCGGTGACATCGTTGGCGGTAAATAGATCAACCACTTTGGATCAACCGCGAAACGACTCATCACTTCCAAAGCAGCGATGCTATTTTCCTCACGCAGCGTGATGTTGGGACGCAACCGTGTGTTCACAAATCGCTTCCCAGTCACATCAGCAATATCGAGCATATCGTCATTCACTTGCTGAGCGGTTGCATCTATCTCTTTGGGCTGCAACGGCCGTTTTGAAACCGCATACTCTTCACGGGCCGATACCGAAATCAGCTGCTGCTCAGGTAAGCGCACAGCGGTTAGCTTGCCCCCAAACACACAGCCTGTATCGATGTTAATGGTGTTATTGAGCCATTCCGCACTATAAACGGGCGTGTGTCCATACACCACCATCGCCTTACCGCGATAATCAGCCGCCCAGTTGAGGCGCACTGGTAAGTCATATTCGTCTCGTTCGCCTGTAGTATCGCCATACAGAGCGAAGCTACGAATCTTGCCTGAGGCTCGCCCATGCATCTCTTCTTTCAAACCTGCGTGAGCAACAACCAGCTTGCCATCCTCAAACACTAAGTGACTAATGAGGCTATCTAGAAATGATTTGAGTTGATCACGGACAAACGGCCGTTTTTCTTCTGGCAATCCTTCTAATTCAGCCACCGTATCTTCGAGACCATGATTGATGTTGACTTTACGGCCGTTTAAATAACGCAAAAGCTTTTCGTCATGATTGCCCTTAACACAAAACGCTGTGCCAGCCTCGACCATATTGGCGACCAATTGAAAGCTATCCATAATGCGTGGGCCTCGATCTCCAATGTCACCCACAAAGATGACCCGTCGCCCTTCAGGATGCCGATATAAGGTCGGATAGGTGCCTTGGTGGGAAACGGCCGTTTCTGACTCATACCCCAATTTTTCAAGGAGCTCTTCCAATTCATCACAGCAGCCGTGAATATCCCCAATCACATCAAAGGGACCCTGCTCATGTTTTTTGTTATTCCACAAAGGTTGACGAACAATCTCAACTGAATTTACTTCTTCTTCAGTTTTAAGTTCAAAAATACGATGAAAACCTTCTCGCTTTAATCCTCTAAAAGAACGACGCAAATTATTACGCTGTCTTTTAATCACTTGAATGCCAAAATTTCTATCCTCACGATCTTTATTGCGCTCAAAGCTGAGCTTTACTGGCATATTTAAAATAACGGCCACGCTTAGGTAGTGCCATTTCTTGGCAATTTGAATGAGATGACGGCGATCCTCAGGTTTGACATTGGTCGCATCAATCACAGCCAGCTTGCCCGCCTCCAGCCGCTTTTCCAAGATGTAATGAAGCACATCAAACGCCGGATTTGTGGCGGTTTGGTCATTTTCATCATCAGAGACCAAACCACGATAAAAATCAGAGGACAAAATCTCGGTAGGTAAAAAATGTTCTTTAGCAAACGTTGATTTTCCAGAACCAGAGGTTCCGATTAAAACAACAACGCTCATTTCAGGAATAGTTAATTTCATAGTTTAAATCCGAAGGCATAAGGATGAAGGACATATAATCAATTTTAATTGACCTTCATATTCTTTTTTGACTTTTTTCATACTTAAAGACGAAAAAAAATCTTTTCAAAAGCAAACAATTGATGCCACCAATAATTAGACCGCTCCACAAACTCCAACAAATGAATATTAGTAGAGCATCAAAATTAATTGTCATTTCCATTTTAAAGTTAAGGTTGTTTTCCAACGCAAAACGACCATTTGATAAAAGTCGATAATAAAATGTTCCTACAGCACTTGAAACAAGAAAACCTGTAAGCATCCCTATTAATAAAATGCCTGTACTTGATAATCGATAAAATCTCTTGAGCAAATAAGTTTGAATCATCCCGCCAAGTCATGATGGGATTGCAAAAGTAATTGGGTAAAAATAAAACGAAAGAAAACCTAATACAGCAATATTTGTATCTGAAAATATTTGTCGAGAATAATTAAAGGCTAGAAAAAACCATACAAAAATAATCCAGTAACTAAATCCCAAAAGGGAAGAAATTATTCCACCGTTAATTACAGAATCTTTTCTCCAACTTAATATCAGCCTATTTCCTTCAAATCTCATTTCTTATCACTTATTTACTCATTTTTTAGCTGAGGCGTCGATAGCATTCACCAATAAAATGGAATAGACAGTGGCGAAAAGAATACCAACGACAAATCCAATGCTAGGAAGAATAAGAAAGCCTTTCCAATCAAAAGGGCGATCTGTTAGTTTCTCCATTACAGGGTCAATCTGTGGGCCAAACATCAATATAAAAATGAAAACTACACCAAACCAAAGTGCAGATACGACTACACCATGGAAAATCCCTTTATGAATTGGCGCTTTTACAAAAAAGAACGGCTTTTGATTCAATATGGACCTTGTTAGATACCATCCACCAACAAATAATGGAACCATAGCTGAAATAGCAAAAAAGATTGTGGACCAAATTAAAATGGCAGCAATAGATATAAAATATATCCAAAGAGGTTCCAGCTGAAACTGCTTGTCGCCAAAGCTCCAAACAAGAAACACGCCCGTTCCTAAATACCAAATGATCAGACCGATTTCAACTGCATGAATAGCTCCATCAAATGGCTTCCGAATTTCAGGTCTCAAATGATTTCTTATTGTTTTCATTCTTAAGGCGTAAGGCTACATTTTTTGCCCTTGTAAAAGTTCATTTGTTCGAGTTCCAATCATTTGGCACATTTATCCACAATGCGGGTGTAAGAGATTCTTCTTGTTTAAAGTGGATTTTTCGATCATGAAACTCTATCTCTTTATTCTCAATAATTTCGATGATTTTTTCAGACTCAGTTGCATGTATCTCATCATCTCCCAAACCAATTTCAGAAAACCGTCCATCATAATATTTACTTTTAGGGCCACCCATTCCAAACCGTTTACTTTTAGCATTTGATTCGACAAATTCCCACCAAGTTATGCAGGTGATTTGAATATCATCAAGAAGCAATTTTTGTATTAATTGGCGAACATTTTCCCGTTTGACAATGATGTCGATATATCCGTCCCCAACGGGTTGGGCTTTGTATTGAGCCAAAATGTTGTCCAGTTCTGCTTTTGTCACCATGTCACCTCTTCACTAATTTCACTTTTCACAGTGAAAATGCTCATTTGTGACGGTGCGCCTACTGCTTCATCTTCTGGCCCCAACGGCCGTATTTCAAACTCGTACCCAAATTCGGTCGCTACTTTATTAGCCCACTCTGCAAATTCAGCCCGTGTC